>PMOH01000416.1 GCA_003161515.1 Deltaproteobacteria bacterium | reverse complement strand
CCTGCCTCCGCACCGAGCGGGATTATATCGGTGAAAGTTGCGATGCGAAAGGCGCTGTGCATTCAACTCACACGCTGACTTGCCTTGCGAATGGGGCGGGACTACTTTTCGAGGAATGAGGTGGCGAAGATGGCGGCGTCGGTAAACAAGGTAATTCTCATCGGAAATCTGGGGCGCGATCCGGAAACTCGATTCACCAATTCGGGGTCGTCGGTCACGAGTTTTTCAATCGCGACCACGGAGTCGTTCGCCGACAAGAGCGGCACGCGGCAGGAACGCACCGAGTGGCACAACATCACGGTGTGGGGCAAACAGGGCGAGGCCTGCGCGCAGTACCTGAAGAAGGGCAGCTCGGTATACGTCGAGGGGCGAATTACCTACCGGGAATACGAAGCCAAGGACGGTAGCGGCAAGCGCAAGGCCACTGACATTGTCGCGATGCGCGTGCAGTTCCTGAGCTCACGCGGCGGCGCTCCAGCCTGTGACGACGCCGGTGGTTTCGGCGGCGGCGCGGGGCGCGGTCGCGCGCCTGCAGGTGGAGGCGTCGGCGGAAGCGACGACGTCGCGCCGATGGACGACGAGGACATCCCGTTCTAGACTCATCTCCCACTAAAAAACTTACGATACCAAAAAAAAGGGCCGCCAGAATTGGCGGCCCTTTTCGCTTTTTCGAGTTAGCCAGTTACAGCGTACTAGTCGCGACCTTCGGCGCGCTCGGTCGCCTCATGCCGCTCGTGCGCGCGCTGCATTGCGTCGGTGGCACCGACGGCTTCGTTGTTTACTTCGTTGATCTTGCTGTCCACTTTGCCGGCAATCGTGTGATGCCGGTACTCGTTGCGTTCGTGCCGGCGATGCGCCGCGTCGACAGCGTTGACTGCGCCAGTCGCGCCGTCGCTGACCTCATCGGTTTTCTCATCGACGTCGCGCGCGACCTGCGCGATCTGGATGCCGCCAGCTTTCTTGCTGACGTACTTGTCGGGCCGAGGCGGTGGCACCGACGCACCTGCTGGGATTGTAAAAGCGCCAAGAGAAACCGCCAGCGCCGCGCCAACGAGAATCTTTCCGGTTATGGTTTTCATATACGGCCTCCTTAGCCTTGCCAAGGAAACAGCAATAAGCGTTCCATCCAGTAAATATCAGGGTTTTTGGGCCGTAACTCGCGATTATGGCAAATGCCAAAACGTGCTCCCGGAAACAATTACAGGCAGATTTAATTTTCAGCAGAACTAATCCCGCTACGAAGCGTGCGACTTCTTCGGAAACAAAGAAGGACTCGGGATTCTTCGCTGCGCTCTGAATGACACAAACACCGGATCGAGCTCGAGCGTCATACAACCCGGTTGATCCGTGGTTGGGGTGCGGCGGCTGGCGTCGAGAAAGATCCGGGGTCCCTCGGCTTCGCTCGGGATGACACAAAACGCAGGCGACAGGAAAAATAACCTGTGAGCGAAATGGCGTCCTCGCCATTTTGCGATTAGCACTTTTCACTTTTCACTGGGTGCAGGGTCACCCGTGCCGCGGAAGCGTGAAACCCGCGAAGGGTTTCACATTCGATAGAGTGAATTATTCCCCTTACTTCGGGGCGTCCGGGATTAGCTTGAGCCTGGTTTGCTTGGTGGGACGCGATGCTCCCGCGGCGGCGCCGGTGGCGGCGCCTGCGCCGCGGCGGCCACGGGTTTTTGTCGCGATCGTTTTTTCGGCGGTGTCTTTCTTGCCTTCGTATCTCGGCTGATGGGCTGAGCCGGGTGGCTGCGACGGCTGCACTGGACGGCGCGGTTGATCCATCCCGAAAGCGCGGCGTTCGAGTTTTTTTATCTGATCGCGGAGTTCGGCGGCGCGCTCGTAGTCGAGTTTTTCCGCCGCGTCCATCATCTCCTGGCGCAGTGCGGTGATTCGATCCGGCAACTCGTGCGCCGGGATGAACTCTTCCTGGTGCTTGTCGTCGCCGATTTCCGGCACCACCGCCCACTCCGGCGAGTACATCTCGACCAGCGATGCGTCGATCGCCTTGATTATCGACGTGGGCGTGATGCCGTGCTGCTCATTGTATGCGACCTGCTTGGCGCGCCTGCGATTGGTCTCGCCGATCGCCTGTTCCATCGATTTGGTCACGACGTCGGCGTACATGATTACGCGGCCGTTAATATGGCGGGCGGCGCGGCCGGTGGTCTGAATCAGCGAGCGCGCGGATCGCAGGTAGCCTTCCTTGTCGGCGTCTAGAATTGCGACCAGCGACACCTCTGGCAGGTCCAATCCTTCACGTAGAAGATTGATACCCACCAGCACGTCGAACTCGCCTTTGCGCAGGCTGCGGATTATCTCGACGCGCTCGATCGTCTCGATATCCGAATGCAGGTAGCGCACGCGGATGCCGAGGTCGTGGTAGTAGTCGGTCAAATCCTCGGCCATTTTTTTGGTGAGGCAGGTCACCAGCACGCGTTCGTTGACTGCGACGCGTTTGTGAATTTCCTCGAGCAGGTCATCGACCTGCGTGCCCGCCTTGCGCACCTCGATTTGGGGATCGATCAGTCCGGTCGGCCGGATGAGCTGCTCGACGATAAGCCCCGAAGATTTCTGCTGCTCGTAGTCGCCGGGCGTCGCGGAAACATAGACCGCCTGCACGATGTGCGATTCCCATTCCTCGAAATTCAGCGGGCGGTTGTCGAGCGCGGACGGGAGCCGGAAGCCGAAATCCACCAGCACCGATTTGCGCGAGCGGTCGCCGCGATACATCCCGCCGATTTGCGGAACAGTCACGTGACTCTCGTCGATGAAGAACAGCGAATTGTTCGGGAAGTAGTCGAGCAGCGTCGGCGGCGCTTGTCCCGGCAAGCGGCCCGTCATATGGCGCGAGTAGTTTTCGATCCCGGGGCAGAAGCCCATCTCGGCCAGCAGCTCGAGGTCGTACATCGTGCGCTGTTCGAGGCGCTGGGCTTCGAGCAGGCGGTTCTCGGCGCGGAAGAACTCGAGCCGCTCTTTGAGCTCGGTGCGAATGTTACGCACCGCGACTTCCATCCGATCCGAGGTCGTCACGTAATGCGACGCCGGGTAGATCGCGACGCTCTGCAGCTTGCGGATCACCTTGCCGCGCAGCGCGTCGATCTCAAACATCGCCTCGACCTGATCGCCGAAGAACTGGACGCGCACCGCGCGCTGTTCTTCGTACGCGGGAAAAATCTCGACGGTGTCGCCGCGCACCCGAAACGTCCCGCGATGAAAATCGTAGTCGTTGCGCTGGTAGTGGAGGTCAACCAGCTTGCGCAGCATCTTATCGCGATCGATGGTCTGCCCCTCTTCGAGAAATACCACCATTTCGAAATACACTTCGGGCTCGCCGAGGCCGTAGATGCACGAGACCGACGCCACTATCAGCACGTCGTTGCGCTCAAGCAGCGCCTTGGTCGCCGAATGGCGCAGCTTGTCGATCTCGTCGTTGATGCTCGCGTCTTTCTCGATGAAGGTGTCGGTCGAAGGAACGTACGCCTCAGGCTGGTAGTAGTCGTAATACGAGACGAAGTAGCGGACCGCATTTTCCGGGAACAGGCTCTTGAACTCGTTGTAAAGCTGGGCGGCCAGCGTCTTGTTCGGCGCCATCACGAGCGTGGGCCGGTTCACGCGCGCGATCACGTTNNTTGCCCGAGCCGGTGACGCCGAGCAGGACCTGGTGCGGCAGCTTGTCGTTGAGATTGGCGACGATCGATTCGATCGCAGCCGGCTGGTCGCCTTCCGGCTTATAGCCAGAGACCAGCTTGAAGGCTCCTTCTTTACCGCGCGCGAGTGAAAGCATGATGAGATGATTATTTTAGCAGGGTTCCCGCCTCCTGCGAATTCTAAGGAGGAGCGTAGCCCGATGCCACGACAACGGCTGTCCGCGGACTACACGAAAACAGGCCACGTCTGCACCTTTTCGGTGGACCCGAATTCCTCCCCTCGAAAAGTAGGTGCATTACACGCGGATTTGCTAGGATGCGGCGTCAGAAATCAGTGGCATATCGGTTGCTGATGGACGGGGAGCGGGTCGAGATCCAAGAAGAAGCAACGGAGGCGAGACACATAGATGAAGCATCTCAAGTTCATGTCGGCAGTTATGATTGTGCTGTTCGCGATGGCGATGATGCCATCGATTGCGGGGGCTCAGTTTTACCACGAGGAGCGCCTGGACCACTTTCTCGACGGTCACCCGAAGGTGAAGGGCGAACTCGCGCACAATCCCAACCTGATTTACGACCGAGCCTGGCGCGATCAGCATCCCGAGCTACAGCAGTTCATGCAGAACCATCCCAACGCCTGGGGAAAGATGGAGGGTAGCTCTAAATGGGGCGCCTACGGTCCCGACAACCAATGGCACGAGGCCGACTGGTGGCATGAACACGACCGCGGCTGGTTCTATAAGAACCATCCCGAATGGGCCGAGAATCATCCCGAATGGCTCGATGAAGGCGACTTCGACGAGCATCACGAATGGCACGATCGCGACTGGTGGAACGACCATCATCCCGATTGGGTCAATGCGCATCATCCAAACTGGTACAAGCATCCCTACGAGCATCCGATCGCCGCAGAGGAGCACAAGCACCAGGTGGAAGAGCAGCAAGCGCACCATCACGACCACGATCACGACAACCACTAACTCGGGTTAAGACGACCGCGCCGGACCTCCATATATCGGGAGTCCGGCGCGGTCTAATGAGCCGCGCTTGAGCGGGCAAACCGCGCAAGTTCACCGGTACTTATCCACCACTTATCCACAGAAATTCCGGGCTGGACCGAAATAACGCCGGCCAGCCCGGGCAGAAAATCTCGCCCCTTAACCCTCCCACGTGTTGCATTCTTGTTACAAATATAACTATATTTCCCCGTCAATTGGGGTGGGATCGTTCGCGGGATTGGACACGATCTAGGCTCGGGGGCCAAGTGAGCAGTACGCCTCGCGCATAGACCACTTGGGTGAGGAGGAGTTCATGAGACTGAAATCCAGGCTTCTAAATGCGGTGGCCGGCCTCGCAGGCTTGGCGCTGCTCGCGTCGAACCTGACCGGTTGCGCATATTTGCAGCAGCCGCGTAAATGGGGCACCTGCGCAATCGTAGGAGGGCTGCTCGGCGCAGGCATCGGAGCCGCCTCGGGCATTGTCATTGTTGACAACGCCACCAGTGACAATCACGCCAGCAATCATGACGCCCGCGCATGGGGCGGTCTGGGTGGTGCAGCAGCAGGCGCCTTGGTCGGCACGTTGGCCGGCCATTATCTATGCGACGAAATAATCCCGCCGCCACCGCCTCCAGCACCGCCACCTCCACCGCCGCCGCCTCCNNCCGCCTCCTCCGCCGCCTGTGGTCAAGGAGAAGCTGGTGCTACGCGGTGTGCACTTCGACTTCAACAAGTCAAAGATCCGTCCGGGTGACGCCGCGGTTCTGGATGAGGCCGCCACTACACTGAAGGCCAATCCGAACGTGACGATCAACGTCAACGGCTACTGCGACGCGATCGGCGGCGAGGAATACAACCTCAAGCTATCCGATCGGCGTTCGGATGCGGTCGTGGACTACCTGGTGAAAGCGGGTATCCCGTCGAGCCAGTTGATCCCGCACGGCTACGGCAAGACCAACTTCGTCGCCACCAACGACACGCCTGACGGTCGCGCTCAGAACCGCCGTGTCGAACTGGTACCGAACGAGTAGGTCGGTCCTAGACTGAGAAGTGTCTGTAAACGGCCGCAGTCCCTTCAATGGGGCTGCGGCCGTTCTTGTTTAACGGAATTATTACGGAGCACACGCTACAACGCAGATTTTCAACCTCAATGGACCTGACTTAGTAAAAATGGCAGAATTTCTCGAAGTTCGTGCGGAATAGCTCGCAACCCAGGGAGGGGTGCCTAGTGTACAAGTGGAAAAGTTGGGTCGGTGCATTTGCAACCGTCGTGCTTTTGACGGTCTCGTCGTGCGCGTCGTGGACTCCTGAGCAAAAGGAGTACACCGCGATAGGAGCCACCGGCGGCGCACTCGTCGGCGGTGGAGTAGGATGCGCAATCGGTCTCAATAGCGATGAGGATGACTCGCAGACAGTCGCTCTCGGATGCGGCATAGGTGTATTGACTGGGGCGGTCGTCGGCGGCATAGCCGGCTACCTGTTGGCGCCAAAGCCAGTACCGCCGCCTCCTCCACCGCCGCCACCACCGCCTCCTCCACCACCACCGGCACAGCCATCGCCTCCGAGTTCACCCTCAACACCCTCGGCAACATCAACGCCACCAACTTCGCCGTCTCCATCGGCGGCGGTACGCTCAATGCGCTGCTGACCGACTCCGATACCCGTGTCCTGCAGAACCCCAGCGTCCGCGCCACCGACGGCCAGCAGGCCACACTCAAGATCGGCACGCGCGTACCGATTGCCACCGGCACTCTGAATGGGGCCGTCGGCTCCACCCTGGGGGGTCTCGCGGCGTCGACGCAGTTCACCTATCAGGATGTCGGCGTCACCATCGACATGACGCCGCAGATCCATCTGGACCGTGAGGTCTCGCTCAAGCTCGACATTGCCGACACCACTGAGGCCGGCTCCGTCAACGAAGGGAACGGCCTTACCGAACCCACCTTCGGCCAGCGCGAGGCCAAGACCACCGTCCAGTTACGCGATGGCGAGCCCTACCTGATCGCCGGCCTGCTCAGCAAGACCGACAACACCGCCGCCAGCGGCACCCCCGGCCTCGCCAGCATCCCGCTGCTCAAGTACATCTTCGGCTCGGTCAACAAAGAGGTGCAGCAGGGTGAGATCGTCTTCATCCTCATCCCCCACATCGTCCGCGAATCCGTCCTCACCCGCCTCAACACCCGCGCCATCGACACCGGCACCAGTCAGGCGATGGAACTGCGCTACGACC
>PMOH01000153.1 GCA_003161515.1 Deltaproteobacteria bacterium | reverse complement strand
TTCGACATGAACAGGGCTCCGCATGGCCCCGGGATCTCGTCGTAAAGGTAATCGACGCGAACCATTTCGATGCGCGCCAGCGCCGCGGGCTCGCGCTCGCCGAGAATTTTCCGCGCAACTTCCAGCGTAGCAGGAAGATCGTAAATCGCAGCGCGCAGATGAGGCCATCGGCGAAGCATAGCGACCGTGTAAGTCCCCGGCCCGCCGCCGATGTCGGCCAGCTTCGAAACCTTGCTGAGATCGATCCTGTCGGCCACGTAAGCCGCATCGCCGCGAGCGTGAGTGAGGCTGTCCATCGCGCGGATGAATCGTTCGGTTTCTTCAGGACGGCTTTGAAACATGTCGGTAGGGCGCGCGGGAAGGCCGGTGCGAATAGTCTGCTCGAGATGGGTCCAGGTTTGAAAGAATGCTTCGTCGAACAGAATCAGGCCGCCCAGATACTCGGCAGACGAGCGAAGCAGGTAGCGTCGCGAGGCTTCGGTGAGCGCATAGCGATCGGCGCGCTTGTCGAGCAATTCGAGCGCGACCATCGCGTTGGCTATCAGAGCCGTCGCGCGGCGATTTGCGGATATTGCCGAGGCGAGAGCGGCGTCATCGAGCGCCGAGCGCTCGAGCACGTCGAAAATTCCCAGCTTCAGCGCGGTCTGGATTGCGCGCGCTTCGGCGTGACCCGAGGCCAGCGCGGCAAGTTCGGCGAAATCCATCGCAGCACCTGTCAGTGCACGAAGTCCTGCGTAACGTAGGTACCGCCGTCGGCCGAATGAGCGATTCCGACGCCGGTCTCGGTGAACTTGTCGGAGACGATGTTGGCGCGATGCTCGGGGCTCTTCAGCCAGCCTGTCATCGCGCGCTGCGGCACGTCGGCGGAATCGGCGCTGTCGTCCATGTAAATGTTTTCGCCGACCGTCCGATAGCCGATACCGACGCCGCTGATTCGGTCCGCGGGCGCAACTCCGTCGGGACTGTTGTGCGCCAGGTAGTGGCGCATCGCCATGTCGTAGCTGTGGCCGCGCGCGACTACAGCCAGGCGCGGCGAGAATTTCAGCGGCCGCAGCCCGCTGCGAACGCGTTGCTGATTCACCAGGCCGAGGATTTCGGTTTCCTGATCGCTCAGACCGGATACTTTTTCGGGCGAAGGTGGTGCGCTGTACATCATGTAGAATCGCGCAATTATTGCCGCCAGCAGCGAGATCACCAGCAGGCCAATTCCCGTCTTGATCGCACGGCGCCGGCGTACCACTGTGGGAATCGGCATCCGGATAACTTTCGCCGGGCCGTTGCGAGTTCGCGGCGGGCGACGCCGCGTTGCTGGTCGTGCACTCATGTTTCTAACAGCTTCCAGCTACCGCGCCATTTGTCGGATGTCAACGCGAACAATTCTTGCCTCAGTCGCGATCGTTTGCATCTTGAGTGCGCACGGCGCCGCCGCGGAAGATTCCGCGAACGCATTGCCGGCGGGGTCGCTCAAGTCGGCGCCGAGTATGTATCTGCGCGAGGCGTCATCGAGCGCGATTCGATGGCAGCCGTGGAGTCCTGATACTCTCGCGCTGGCGGATCGGCTGAATCGCCCGATCCTGATCGATATCGGCGCGGTGTGGTGTCACTGGTGTCACGTGATGGACGCGACGACGTACGCCGACCCGCAGGTTGCGGAAGCGCTGAACAGCGAGTTCGTGCCGATAAAAATCGACACCGATCAGCGTCCTGACATTGACCTGTACTACCAGAACGCGGCGGCGCAACTGACCGGCGCGGGCGGTTGGCCGCTGACTTGTTTCACGACCTCCGATGGCGCGTTGTTCTTCGCGACCGGCTATCTGCCACCACGGCCCGGCAGCGGACCCCACGGCAGCGGCGGAGAAAACTCGTCGATGCTGCCGCTGCTGAAAAAAATTGCGAAGGTGTTCGCGACCGATCGCGCGGGTCTCGAGAAACAAGCAGAGGAGACCGCGACGAAGCTCAAATCCGCGTCGAGCGAGAACGCACCGGCGCCGGGAGGACTCGAAGCGCTGCGCGCGCAAATACTCGCGGGGCTGGCGGCGTCGTACGATCGCGAATCGGGCGGCTTCGAATCAGGCCCCGGGCCCCGATTCTACGATTTCCCCGCGCTTGAACTCGCGCTGGCGCACGGTTTCTACGGGCATCCCGAGTTTACCGCGATGGCGCTCGACACGCTGAAGAAAATCGCCGCCGGTGGCGTCTTCGATCAGCTTGGCGGCGGATTTCATCGCTACTCGACCGACCCGCATTGGCGCGTCCCGCATTTCGAGAAGCTCGGATACGACAACGCGATGGCTCTGCATGCGTACAGCGACGCGTACGCGGCGAGCGGCGATCCGGACTTC
The DNA here is from genome assembly GCA_003161515.1 of Deltaproteobacteria bacterium. GTDB lineage: Bacteria > Desulfobacterota > Binatia > Binatales > Binataceae > Binatus. The sequence goes on along the minus strand of PMOH01000153.1, from coordinate 9,116 downwards.
GCACGGGTCGCAAAATCGATCGTGGGCTACGTGAACCACGATTTGCTCGATCCGAACACGCACACTTTCTACTCGCATCAGGACGCCGATTCGTTCAAGGGTGACGACGGCAGCTACTACACCTGGACGGTCGCTGAAGTGAAGCGCGCGCTTCCATCCGACGACGCGCACGTCGCTATTTTATTTTACGGAATGGAAAACACCCCGGCGCTGGCACCCGACAGGCGAATCGTGCTGAGGCGCGCGATGACCCCCGAGCAACTGGCGGCGAAGCTGAAAATCCCGGTGGCTGACGCGCGCGACAGGATCGCGAAAGTGTCGGACGCGATGCTTGCGGTGCGCGCCCGTCGCAAGACTCCGCAAGTGGATCGCGCGGTGATGACCGATCGGAACGCGTTGATGGCTGACTCATATCTGACCGCGTCAGCGACGCTTGACGACTCGAGTCTTCAACGCGTTGCGCTCAACGACTTGGATTTCATCATCGCCCACATGCGCGCCCCCGATGGAAGTTTCTTCCACGTCTGGTCGGATGGACGCGCGCAGGTGTCGGGTCTCGCGGCCGATCAGGTTTACCTGCTCAATGCCTTCGTCGATGCGTATCAATTTTCTGCCAACGAGAAGTATCTGGCCGAAGCGCGCAAGCTGGCCGCGATCATCGTAAAGAACTTCCGCACAACGGATGCGAACTTGTTGACCAACCGCGATACCGAAGACGCGCACACGGTGATCGCACAGTCATCGGCGACAGCGCAGGTGTTCTTCGACATGCCGACGCCCTCCGTGCAGGCGACGATGGCGATTGCGACGGCGAAACTCGCACTGCTTACTGGCGATGACAGTTATTCGAAGACTGCGAGCGAAATGATGACGAGTGCGCCCGCGATGGCGGGTGCCATGTTGAGTAACTCGGTCGCCACAGTCGGGCTCGCGCTGGAATATCGCGCGAACGGCGAGGCGACGGTCGCGATTGCAGGCCCGCCCGGCGACGCGCGCGCCGCCGCTCTTTGGAGAATGGCGCTCGCAAGTTATCGTCCAGGAAAAATCGTAATGCGGCTTGGGTCAGATCGCAGCGCTGCCGCGGCGATGCCGCCCGCGGCGCGCGCGATGTTCGAATCCAGCGCGGCGAAGAACGTTCCGCTGGCTTTTGTGTGCGCAGGAACCGCTTGCGCCACGCCGGTCGTGACGCCCGCGAAACTCGCCCAGGTGATCAGGAAATTTGGCGTCAAGGGAATTGATCAGACGACACTCGCCAACGACCCGCCCGCTCCCACGCACCCGCCGATGTAACGATCAGTCCAGCGTCTTGTGAAATCTGAGCGTCGCGATTGTCAGCGTCGCCGCGCCGAGGATCGCCATTGCGATCATCTGCGGCCATAGCACGCTCAGTCCGACGCCTTTGATGAACGTTCCGCGCAACACCACGAGAAAGAAACGCAACGGATCGAGGTTGGTGAGATATTGCAGAGTCGTCGGCATGCTGCCGATCGGATAGCCGAAGCCTGACAGCATGATCGCCGGCGTGATGTAGAAAAAGGAGATCGCAAAGGCCTGCTGTTGAGTCTGAGAAACCGTTGATATCAGCAGTCCGACGCCGAGCGCGCTCGACAAAAATAGTGTCGTGCCGAGCAGCAGAACCAAAATGTTTCCGCGAAACGGAACCTCGAACCAGTAACTCCCCAAAATTCCCACGAACACGACGTTCGCCAGCCCGACGATCAGAAACGGCAGCGTTTTGCCGACGATCAATTCAGTCGGGCTTATCGGTGTGACCATCAATTGTTCGAGTGTGCCGATCTCGCGCTCTCGCACGACGGCAAAAGACGTCAGCTGCAACACTGATACGAGGACAAGAGTGCCGATCACCCCAGGCACGAAAAACCATCGGCTTTCGAGGTTGGCGTTGTACCACGGACGCTCCTGGAGCTCGATATTGGGAGCAAAGGTTGCAAGCGTCGGTCGCGTGCGGTCGGCGAGTTGGAGTTGATAGTCCTGCGCGAATCGCGCGGCGATCTGATTGATGTATTCGACCGCGATCAACGCCGTGTTCGAGTCGGTACCGTCGAGCACGGCCTGAATCGGCGCGGTCTGCCCCTTGCGCAGCAGTTCCGCGAAGCCGGGTTGAATCTGCAGCACCAGAACGACGCGCCGATGATCGAGCAGCGACGGAATTTGCGATTCATTTTGCAGGACCTCGCGCACCTGGAAGCGGCTGCTGGCGCTGATTCGCTCGAGAAAGTCGCGACTCTCCTGGCTGTGATCGAAATCCAGCACCGCGGTCGAAACCCGATTCACTTCGTAGCTCGCCGCGTATCCGAAAATAAGCATCTGCAACAACGGCGGCACGATTAGCGAGAAGCGCGCCTGCTTGTCCCGGAACAAGTGGATGAATTCCTTCAGCAGAATCTGGCGCAGCCGTTCGATCACGCGGCCTCTCCTCATGCCAGCGATTTGCGGAACGATAATTTGGCCAGCAGCACCATGACCGACGCATAGATGACGAGTGCAATCAAAGGCCCGGCGAGAAAACTGACCCCGATGCCGCGCAGAAATACGCTCTTGAGAATCACGATGTAGTAGCGCGCCGCGATAAAGTAGGTGAACGGCTGGACTCCGGCCGGCATCTGGTCGATTGGAAACGTGAATCCCGACAGCAGGAACGATGGCAGGAAGGCGGTCACCAAACCAATCTGGCTCGCGGCAAGTTGTTGCTTGGTCGCGACGGAAATCCAGAATCCAAGCCCAAGAATTGCGATTAGATAAATTCCCGATCCCGCGCTCAACGCGATCAGCGAACCGCGAAACGGAACCTGAAACCACAAGACCGCGATCGCCGCGCATGCAGCGGTATCGAACATCCCCAGCGCGAAGTAGGGCAGCAGCTTACCGATAATGATTTCGAGCGACGTCACCGGAGTCGAGATGAGTTGCTCCATCGTGCCGCGTTCCCACTCGCGCGCGACCGTCAGCGACGTGAGCAGCACCCCGACCACCGCCATCACGATCGCTGCGACGCCCGGTACAATGAAGTTTTTGCTTTCGAGATCCTCGTTGAACCATGTGCGCGGTTCGACCGACAGTACGGGATTCACGCTGGGCGCGTGGGACTTGCGCAGATACTCAGCCTGCACGACCGCGCCGTAAGAGGCGATCACGCCCTGCGCGTATCCGATTGCGAGCTCTGCGGTGTTGTTATCGGATCCATCGACCAGCGCTTGTATGTTCACCGGGCGGCCGTCGTGCAGACGCGCCGAGAAATCGTACGGAATCACGATCGCGAGCTGACATCGGCCATCGTCGAGCGCGGTCGCCAGCGCCCGGTAGTCGGTGACAATTGCGACCAGGTCGAAATACTCAGACGATTGAAAGCGCCTCAGAAGATCCTGACTCGCCTGGCTGCCCTCCTCATCAAGCGCAAACACCCTGATGTGCTTGGTGTCGAGATTGACGCCGTAACCGAGCACCGACATGAGCATCAGCGGCATCAGCAGAACGATCAGCAGGCTGCGCGTGTCGCGCAGCACCTGGATTACTTCCTTGCGCGAGATGGCGAGCAGCCGGCGAAGATTCATGGCGACAGTTCCGAGGCGTCGTCGGCGCCGTGTCGAGTAGTCAACGCGACGAACGCATCTTCGAGGCTGGGACGAATCACCCTCAGGCCTGTGACTAAGATTCCATACGACTCGAGCGCGGCGCGAATCGTCGGCGCGATCGCAGCATCGGACACCACCAGGTGCAGCGCGTTGCCAAAAACCGCGACGTCGCGAACATTGTCGAGGCGGCGCACCCGTTCGATCGCGTCGCCCAGCCGATCGCATTCGAGCAGCAGCAGCGATCCCTGGATCGAACCCAGCTTCAGTTCGGTCGGCGTGCCCAGCGCGATCAATTTGCCGCCGTTCATCAGCGCCAGCCGGTTGCAGTATTCGGCTTCGTCCATGTAGTGCGTGGTGACGAATATCGTCACGCCCTCGCTGCTCATCTGTTGAATCAACTCCCAAAACAGCCGCCGCGAGAGCGGATCGACGCCCGAGGTCGGCTCATCCAGAAACAGAATTGGCGGCCGATGCAGCACCGCGCAGCCCAGCGCGAGGCGCTGCTTCCATCCGCCAGCCAGAGTGCCGGTCAGGCTCGACTCGCGCCCGCGCAACCCGGCCATCTCGAGCGCCCAATCGATCCGTCCGCGCAACTCGGCCGCTGGGACGCCGTACATTCCCGCGTAGAAGCGCAAATTCTCGAACACGGTGAGATCGGCGTACAGCGAAAACTTCTGCGACATGTACCCGATATTGCGCCGGATAAGTTCGGGCGATTCGACCACGTCGTAGCCCGCAACAATCGCGCGACCGGACGTCGGATGCAGCAATCCGCACAGAATTCGAATCGTGGTCGACTTCCCCGATCCGTTGGGTCCCAGGAATCCGAACACCTCGCCGCTTCGCGTTTGAAATGAAATCCGATCGACCGCGGTGAAATCGCCGAACCGCTTCACCAGCTTCTCGACCTCGACCGAATAGCCGTTGGAAGCCGTCATGCAGCCACGCGTGTCGAATCTTTGCGGACCGCCTCGACAAAAAGATCTTCGATACTCGGTGTGACGCGAACGATCTCGTCAAACGGAATTTGCCGGCCTATCAATCGCGCGCTAAGATCCGGGATGCGCCGCTCGGCGTCATCGACGAACAAATGAACCGCGTCGCCGACCAGCACCACGCTCGAAACACCCTCGGCCGCAGCGAGTTCGTCACGCACCCGGCGCGCCTCGACTGACACGATCGATACCACCGAGCCCTGCAGCCGCGACTTCAGCCGCGCCGGTGAATCGCAAAAGAGCAGGCGTCCCTGATGCAGCAGTGCAACCCGATGACATCGCTCGGCCTCGTCGAGGTACGCGGTGGAATTGACTACGGTCACGCCCTGGCCGACTAGCGAGTAGAGCATCACCCAGAATTCGCGGCGCGAAACCGGATCGACGCCGTTGGTCGGCTCGTCGAGCAACAATACTCGCGGCGTGTGTATCAGCGCGCAGACCAGGCCGAGCTTCTGCTTCATCCCGCCCGACAGCTTGCCCGCCTGGCGCCCGCGGAACTCGCTCATGCCGCATGACTTCAGCAGTTCACCGGCGCGCGACTCGCGGTCCCGTCTGCTAACGCCGAACAGGTCCGCGTAAAAGCGGATGTTCTCGTCCACCGTCAGATCTTCGTAGAGGCCGAAGCGTTGCGGCATGTAGCTGATTAGATTCTTGACGCCTTCCGGGTCCGCGACGACATCGCATCGAGCGACCGTCGCCCCGCCGCCGTCCGGCGCGAGCACTCCCGCGAGAATTCGCATGGTCGTGGTCTTGCCCGCACCGTCCGGTCCGACGATGCCGAAGATTTCGCCGGGTGCGACGTCGAAGCTTAGGTGATCGATCGCGCGGACGCCGGGAAAATCCTTCACCAGATCGCGCACGACAACGGTTTTTTCATCCACGACTGTTGCCGCTTTGCACCGGAGCGCCGAGGTGAATGGTCGCGTCCGCCGGCATCCCGGGCTTCAATTCGTGACGGGGATTTTCAACGTCGATCTTGATTCGATAGACCAGCGTCACGCGCTCTTTATGCGTCTCGACGCTCTTCGGCGTGAACTCCGCCTCCGAAGCGATGAACGAAATCTGCCCCGGATACGCCTTGTCGGGATACGTGTCGGTGTGAACCGTCGCCGCCTGACCCCATCGGATTCGCCCGAGATCAGTCTCCGCGACGTAAGCGCGCAGCCACACGTGATCGAGGTCGGCCAACGTGACCACCGGCGTGCCTGGCTGCATCACTTCGCCCAGTTCGGTCTGCCGCGTGAGAATCACGCCCGAGAACGGCGCGCGCAGTGTAGTGTAGCCGAGCATGATCTTCGCCAGCTCGAGATTCTCGCTTGCGCTGCGGATGTTCGCCTTGGCGACCGCAATATCCTGTTGCGCGCTGCGTTCCATCGCGCGGTCCCGTTGCATCGCGGCGCCCGACTGCTTGAGCGCGGTGTCGGTATGGTCGCGCTGGTCGCCGGAAATAATTTTTTCCGTCCAGAGTTTTTGACTCCGGCCGTAGTCGATATTTTTCTGCGCGAGGTCAGCGTCGTCGTTGCTGATAGTCGCGTGCGCGGCTTCGAGCTTTTGCATCGCGGAAGCGAGCTGCTGTTCCTGCACCTGGAGAGCGGCTTCGTTGATCGCGACCTGCTGCCGGTAGTCGCCGTCGTCCAGCCGCGCCAGCACTGTGCCGGCCTTTACCCACTGGCCTTCGTCGAACGGCAATTCGACTACCCGCGATTGCACGGCCTTAAAGCTGACGACGCTTTCGTGTGCTTCGATATTGCCGGAAACCAGCAGATTGTCGCTCGCGACCTCGTCTTTGAAAAACCGCGAGTAGCCGGTCCATGCTCCGACGCCCACGATCAGGATCACAACCAGCATGATGATTCGTTTCGTCATGCGAGTTGACCCGATTGGACGCGGCTAACGGCAATAATCCGAACGCGCGCACGGCGAGGATGATTCCGCGTGGCTCTCGCAGGTTTGACCAGACGATCTCCGAGCCAGCGCAGGAAATCCGCGCGCTGACGCATGAAGCGCGGGTCGGTCGGCTCCATCCCATGAATCAGACGGATGATCTGAGGCATCACCAGCGGGAACAAGGCCAACGACAACATCGAAATAAAAAGTTGAGTCAGATCGGCGCCGCGGGGAATCGATCCTCTGCGCTGCAGCACGCGAAGCCGAGCGACCGCTTTCTCGAACAGCGCGCGACGCTCCGCCTCGGCGATACACTTCCTGCCGCCACTGTCGATCGCCTCCCATTCCATCAGCCGCACGAAATCCATATCGGTCCCGCCGGACAGGTATATGTGCGCGAGCACGCCGGCAAAGTCATCCGGTGTCGATTCGAGCCATTCGCTGCGCTCAGCAATCTTGCGACGCAGAATTTCCCGATAGAGGTCCTGCTTCGCGCCGAAGCAGTAGTACAGCATGCGCTTGTTGACCCGAGCCCGCCGCGCGATCGCGTCAACTCTCGCCCCCGCGAAACCGCGCGCCGAAAACTCGGCCAGCGCCGCAGCGAGGATCTTCTCGCGCGTGCGCTTGAGATTGCGGACAGTGGTGCGTGGGCCGGCCATGCTCGATAGTCTTCGTTAACCGAACAGTTAATACAAGTATTAACTGATCAGTTAATTAGACGTGTCAAGCCGCCGGCGGGAAAAGAGCTGCAGGTCACGAGCCATCACCTGCGCCAGCCCGCGCAGCGCGAACTTCGCCGGCCCGAACGCTGCCGAGGTCGCAAACGGTTTAATTCCCGCGGTTGCACCGGTGAAGATGATCGTGCCGCTGCTGCGTTTCAGCATCGCCGGCACGACCTCCTGCGCCGCCAGGAACGCGCCGAAAGTAGTGACGCGCCAGGTGTTCTCGAACGTGTTCGGCTTGGTGTCCATCAGTTTGCCGAATGGACGCATCGCTGCGTTGTACAGCAGCACCTCCACCTCGCCGAGTCCGTTGCGAACCTTGTCGAACGCCGCGGCAATATCCGCCGGCTTGGGGAGAAATCTGCGGAGACCGGAATGGCCTTGCCGCCGGCCGGCTCGATTTCCTTCGCGAGCCCGATCAGCTTGTCCTCACCGCGCGCGATCAGCGCGACGGAGTATTCCTTGGCAAATCTACACGCGAGCGCTGCGCCGAGTCCCGGTCCGACGCCAACACCGCGCAAACTGGACGATGATTTGATTCCGCCATGCGTTCCTCCTGCGCTCGCGAACAGCATCGGCGCGACTATGGCAGTTTTCGAGATGGGGCGGTGAGCCCGCCCCGTCATCAGATCAAGTTAACCCTACGGCGCAGCCTTGACCATCGCGTTGGTCGTGAAGAATTCCTTGTCCACCGCGCCCATGTTGATATACCAACACTCTCGCTCAGGAGTTTGCAGCCCCGGTAGATAGCACATCGTCGCGAAGCCGCTCTGCACGTCAGTCGAGACGGCGCCGACTTCGAACTCGCGCTTGAACGGGTAGATCGCGACGCGCGCGTCGGGCACCGGCCGATCGCGATAGGTCGTCCACCAGATGTGATTCAGCCAGAGCTGACCTTTCTGATCGTACTCATCGATATACGGCTCGAACCACATTTCGGAATCCATATAGATGATGGTCTTGCCCTGCAGCGCCTGCGAAATCAGCTCGCGTCGCGGCGAGGCCTCGACGATGTACATATGCCGCGCTTCCCACGCCTCGGGACATGCGCTGGCGCCGCCATCGGTCGCGCACTTCAGCTCCGGTGAGTGCTCGGCGTGTGCGACTCCGAGCATCTCGCGGTCGCCGAGAAATTTGTAATTGTATTCCTCAGTCTTGGCGTTGAAGCCCGAGTAGTGATCCGGATTCCAGGTTTGTGCNNTAGCGAAAGCGGATGAACCCCGTGCCGCGCTCGGCCTGCGGCGCAAGCACCGGGTACAAGCCGAACAGCCACAGCCGGTTGGTCTTCTTGAAGTCAGGATCGACCGGCATCGGCTCGACCTCAACTCGTCCGACCAAATCATAACCGGCGTAATGCCCGATCTGATAATACTGGATAACGTTGTTGGGCTTGTTCACTCCGCCGTAAACGCTTTCGCAATCGTAAAATCGCAAATCGTAGTCGTCGGTGAGCAGCGGCCGGAAGACGTTGTTCCACATGATCTTGGTGGCAATCTGCGGATCGTTGGTGTCGATCAGCGGGAACGGCTGCCCGGCGACATAACCGACCAGGCTCCGATTGTCGCGGCTGAGTCGCACCTGCGCCGAGTACTTCTCAGTCGCGTCCTTGTAAGGCGGCGGCCAATCGACTTGTCCGCTCGGGACAATCTTCATCGACATCCCGTTCATGACTTTGTAGTACACACCCGGCGAGACGAGATCCTTAACCTTGGACGCGTTGGCCGGGGTGATCAGATCGCCTGGCTTGACCTCCGCGCGCGCCGCGGCTGCGATCGCAATCACCGTCAACGCCCCCAGCACAGCGAGCGCCATCCGAGCAGATGCGGGCAACTCGCGGCCTCTCCGAACATCCTTATTCAAATGTTCCATGAGCTCCTCCTCGACGAAAAATGAAGAAGAGCAAGCAACTCGGATGCCAT
>PMOH01000025.1 GCA_003161515.1 Deltaproteobacteria bacterium | reverse complement strand
CGATTATGCGGACGCGCTTAAGGGGCCGCCGCCACCATCGACTTCACCGTGCAGAAATCCTTGTCGATTGCCCCCATGTTGATGTACCAGCATTCGCGCTCGGGCGTGTGCTGGCCGGGCAGATAACACATGGTCGAGAAATTTCCCTGCGTGTCGATCGATGCCGCACCCACTACGAACTCCCGCTTGAACGGATAGATCGCAACGCGCGCATCGGGCACCGGCCGGTCACGAAAGGCCAGCCAGTAGATGTGCGTGCGCCACAAGTGACCCTTCTGATCGTAAGTGTCCACGTACGGCTCGAAACATAGTTCGGTGTCGAGATAGACGTCGGTTGCTTTATCGAGTGCGCCGTTTGCCTCTTTGAGATCGCGCCGCGGAGTCGCCTCGACGATGTACAAATGGCGCATCTCCCATGCCTCCGGGCATGCGGTCGCACCGCCATCGTAGGGGCAAGTATCTTCGGGCGAATGTTCGGCGTGCACGCTCGCAAGCATGTCTTTCTCACCCAGGAACCGGTAGTTGTACTGCTCGGTCTTGGGGTTGAAGCCTGCATAATGATCCGGGTCGTAGCTCTGCGCGCCGGTCGCGGTTGACAGTATCGCTTCGCTCAAGCGACGCACGCGACGGGTGCCCGGGGTCCAATCCCAGCTGTCGTCGCCGCGGTTCGGATCGGCGTAGCGATAACGGATCAGGCCGGTGCCTCGCGCCTCCTGCGGCGCAAGCACGGGATACAAAGCGAATACCCACAGTCGTCCCGACTGCTTGAAGTCCGGATCCACCGGCAGCGGCTCGACTTCGGTGCGTCCGAAGAGGTTGTATCCGGCATAGTGGCCGATCTCGATGTCGTCGATAATTTTCTGATCCTGACCCGGACGAACGTACTCGCTCTGGCAATCGTAAAAGCGCAGATCGTAGTCGTCCGTGCTGATCGGGCGGAACACGTTGTTCCACATGATCTTGGTCGCGACATAAGGATCGTTCGGATCGATCAGCGGAAACGCCTGGCCGGCGACGTAGCCGACCATGCTCCGATGATCGTTGGTGAGCCGGACCTGCTGCGAATACTTTTCGGTCGCGTCCCGGTACGGCGGCGGCCAATCGACCCGCTCGGGCGCGATGATGTTCATCCGCATCCCATGAGTGACCGCGTAGTACACGCCGGGCGAAACCAAATCTTTGACCAGCGCCGCGTTGCTGGGAGCTATGACCTGTCCGGGCTTCACCTCTGCATAAGCTGAAGCCGCGATGAGACATAAGCCAATCGCCAGCGTCCCCACGCTCAGCATTGTCTTCCCCAAAACATGCTTGACCATCATGTAGCACCTCCCTCCGTCGTTAGAACTGCAATTCTGGGTCGCTGGTAATTGCCGAGTCAAGTATCTACGCCCAAAAATCATCAAAATGTTCATTAATTCTACTAATTGAATGCAAGCGCGCAAAAAAGAGCGGGGCGATGCAGCCCGTTTGGCGCATCGCCCCGCTGAAGTTACAGGGCGCTAAGTCCCTGATTTATCTAGCGGATTCCCTTACGGAGCTGCTTTCACCATCGACTGGGTAGTGAAGAAATCCTTGTCCACCGCGCCCATGTTGATGTACCAGCATTCGCGCTCGGGCGTATTCTGTCCCGGCAAATAACACATTGTCGCGAAACCCGACTGTACGTCATAGCGGGCCGAACCCACGATGAACTCGCGCTTGAAGGGATAGATTGCGACTTTTGCGTCAGGCACCGGACGATCGCGATACGCGGCCCAGAAGATATTGGTGCGCCACAGCGCGCCCTTCTGGTCGTATCCGTCAACGTACGGCTCGAACCATACTTCGGAGTCCATGTACACGACGGTATCTTTGTCGAGGACGTTGCCGGCCTGGCCGATGTCACGATTCGGGGTCGCATCGACAATGTACATGTGACGCATCTCCCAATCTTCAGGGCACGCTGACGCGCCGCCGTCGGTCGAGCAGGTCACTTCGGGCGAGTGCTTCGCGTGAACCACCGCGAGCATCTCTTTCTCGCCCAGGAACTTGTAGTTGTACTCTTCGGTCTTCGGATTGAATCCCGAATAGTGATCGGGATCGAAGCTCTGCGCTCCGGTCGCGGTGCTGTTGAGCGACTCGTTCAGGCGTCGCACGCGGCGGCTTCCCGGATTCCACGACCAGGTGTCGTCACCCTGCTTGGGCGATGCGTAGCGATAACGAATCAGGCCCTGGCCGCGCGCTTCCTGCGGCGCGAGCAAGGGATAGAGGCCGAACAGCCAGAGGCGGCCGGTCTTCTTGAAGTCGGGATCGACCGGCAGCGGCTCTACTTCCGTGCGGCCGACCAGATCGTAGCCGGCGTAGTGGCCGACCTGGATGTCGTTGACGATCTTCTGTTCGTGACCCGGATTGACGTACTCGATCTGGCAATCGAAGAAACGCAGATCGTAGTCGTCGGTGCTGATCGGGCGGAACACGTTGTTCCACATAATCTTGTTGGCGACTTCGGGGTCGTTGGTGTCGATCAGCGGGAAGGGCTGGCCGGCGACGTAGCCGATCAGCGAGCGATGATCGTTAGTCAGGCGCACCTGCGACGAATACTTCTCGGTCGCATCCTTGTAAGGCGGCGGCCAATCGATGCGCTCGGAGGGCACGACATCCATCTGCATTCCGTGCGTCACCATGTAGTAAACGCCGGGCGACACCAGGTCTTTGACCTGCGACGCGTTTTGCGGAGTGATTACATCTCCGGGCTTAACTCCGGCCCGGGCGGTGGCGGCGATCAAACCGAGGCTCATCACGAGCGCGCCGACACCCGCGACTTTCCATGCGATGCGGGTAAAACGGGAAAACATTCTTGGGAAACCTCCTGGCGACTGCGAAAGGGCAGGCCTGACACGATATTAACCAACAGCGCATCACATTCGTTCCCGAGAGACAAGAACAAAAGATAACTTTGCCTACATGCAGAGTCATTTAACATTAGCGATGGTAATCCAAGGAACCATCGCGGTTAATGAGCTAAAGGTTTGATTTTGCGACGGAATGAGGGTGCCGATGCAGGGACTGAAGGAGCGTGGCTAAGCTATTCGTAACGGAGAGCGTCGATCGGATGGAGCAGACTCGCCTTGCGCGCTGGATAATAGCCAAAAAAGACGCCTACCGCCGCAGAAAAGATAAAACCGCCCACCACCGCGACCGGCGAGACCAGCGTCGGCCATTCTGCCAGCGCTGAAATCAGCTTCGACACGAGTATCCCGAGCACGATCCCCGCGAACCCGCCCATCACCGACAGCAGCATCGCCTCGACCAGGAACTGCAGCATGATGTGGATGCGGCGCGCGCCGATCGCCATGCGGATTCCGATTTCGCGCGTGCGCTCGGTCACCGACACCAGCATGATGTTCANNGATCCCGATGCCGCCGACCAGCAACGAAATCGAGGCGACCGACAGCAGCAGCATCGTCATCACCTGAGTTGCGCTCTCGGACGCCGCCGCGATTTCGCTGAGATTGCGTACGGTGAAATCGTCGTCCTGTTTCGCTTGTATATGATGTCGCTGGTGCAAGGTGCGGGTGATTTGCGCGACCGCGTTGTCAACCTGGTCCGAGCTGGTCGCCTTGACGAACATGGTGTTGACGACGCCGGTTATTTTTGGCGCGCTGCCGAATGCGCTGGAGGCTTCGGTGCTCGCGCTGTAAACCGAATTGGTGGTCGGCACCGATGCGTAAGGATTGGTTGCACTTGCGGTCGCGACCGCAGCGGGCACCGC
>PMOH01000319.1 GCA_003161515.1 Deltaproteobacteria bacterium | reverse complement strand
GCGATCAAAGAGATGGTCGATCACTTTATCGACCAGGCGCAGCGAATCGAGGCCAACGAGTATTTCGCGCGCGAAGCCGACACCCTTGCGCAACTGAAGCATCAGGCGATCCCCGCGATTACCGACCGCTTCGAGCTCGCCAATCGCCACTACCTGGTGATGGAGTACGTCGAGGGGCGCAACCTCGAAGAGGAACTCGCGGTTCGCGGTGAGCCGCTGCCCGAGGGACTCGTGATCGACATCGCGCGCCAGTTGTGCGACGTGCTCGTTTACCTGCACGGGCTGGTGCCGCCGATAATCTATCGCGACATGAAGCCGTCCAACGTGATGCTCCAATCGAATGGGCGGGTCGTGTTGGTGGACTTTGGAATCGCGCGGCTGTTCAAGGCGGCGCGCAAGGGTACGATGATCGGCACGCTCGGCTTCGCGCCGCCGGAGCAATACCAGGGACTGGTCGATCCGCGCAGCGACATCTATTCGCTCGGCGCGACGCTGCATTACGTGCTCACCGGGCGCGATCCCGAGAAATTTCCGCCGTTCAGTTTCCCGCCGGTGCGCGATCTTCGCCCGGCGGTATCGAGCAACCTGGCCGGCGCGATCGATGCGGCGCTCGCGTACGAGATGGACGGGCGGCCGGGGCGCATCCAGGAATTCCGCGACATGATGCTTTATGGGCGCGGCCTCGACACCCCGCGCGTCAGCTCGACCAGTGGAACCGGCGGGCTGTCGCAGCTCGATCAACAATTCGCATACGACGAGCCGCCGCTCGATTATGGCAAGCCGCGCAGTCGGTTGAGCCGGTCGATCGGCCTGGTGATTTTCCTGCTGGTGCTCGGCGGCGCCGCGTTCGGCGGGACCTATCTTTATTCGAATCCGGAACTCCAGCTGCGGCTCGGACTGAAGCCGCTGTTCGACGGCCTGCCGTGGAAGCATGAGGAGTTGCTGGCCAAGGCGCGCGATAATCCGCTGGAATTTTCGACCATGACGCTGGCGCTTTCGACCCGCGAGGGCAATGCGCTCGCGCCGCCGCAATCGAAATTCAACGACACCGATTTGACCAACGCGCGCTATCTCAAGTGGACCGCGACGTTCAAGAACCTGCTCGCGGGACTGGAGGGGCGCGACGAAAAAGTCGAGGCGCGATTCTACGATCCGAACGGACTTCAGATCGCGTCGAGCGACACCAATATTTTCGTCGGGCCGGCGCAGAAGACCGCCGACTTCAGCGGCGTCGCGCTGATGCCGACGATGACCGACAAGCAGCCCGGCACCTACAAGGTGGCGCTCTACTCGGACGACAAAATGCTCACGCAGGAAAGTTTTATCGTCAATCAGGACCTGAGCGCGAAGAATGCGGCCGCGGCGAGTGAGGCGGCTGCGGCGGCGGCGGCGAAAGCGGAAGAGCGCGCGCGCGACGAAGAAGCGCGCAAGCTCGCCATGATCGATGAGCGTCGCGCCAAGCCTCTGCAGCTTCGCAGTATCAACTTTCTCAACACCACCAAGACCGGCACCGCGCTGTCCGGCGCGACCGAATCGTTCAACGTGTCGAAGGTGCTGTTCGTCGGATGGCAGGTCAGCTTCGAAAACCGGCTCTACAAGCTGGAGCCCGCGCAGTACCGCGTCGATGCGGCGTACATCGGGCCGGACGGGCGCACGCTCGGCAGCGTGAACGACTATCAGCCGGTCTCGCCCAACATGCGGTCGGTGACTTTCAGCGGACGCGTCGGCAACTCGCGCGGCGGCGCGTTTCTGCCGGGCACCTACACGGTCAATTTTTATTTGAACGGCCAGTATTTCGACGCGAAGAAATTCGAAGTGCTTGCCGATGCAAACCCGAGTCCGTACGCGTCGTATCCAGGCACTGGCGGCGCAATCGGCAGCACGGCGGGCGGAGGCGGCAGCTCGACCTCGTCGGGCAACCTGCTCGGGCCGACGATCGCGTCGGGAACTATCAGCGGACTGCGCAGCGGCGGCAATCCCGAGATGGACTTGAGACTGCGGCCACAGTCCAACGGCTTCCTACATGGCGAGCTGGTGATCCATCAGTCGGGCTTCGGGATGACGCCGATCGAAGGATTCGTGCGCGGCGACCATCTGCAGTTCCAGGTCCCGTACGGCACCGAGACCTACTACTTCGAAGGCCAGCGGCGCAGCGATCAGATCAGCGGCACCTTCGAATCGACCCCCTCAGGCGAGCGCGGCACCTGGGTCACCACGGCCAACTGAGCAGGAAGGCAAAGAGAACTTAATTGAATGTGAAACCCGCCGTGGGTTTCACGCTTCCTTGGGCAGGGGTGACCCCTGCACCCAGTATCAATGCAAAACGAAGATGCGTGACTTCGTCCCTATTAGAAGGTTGGGAGAGGAGATCTCTCTCCGCGATTGTTCCCCTTCCTTCGAGGGAAGGGGTTAAGGGTTAGGTTATCCCGCATCGACCTATGCACCGTCACCGCACAATTGAGATTTGAGCTTGAACCTGACCCATGCACGCGCAATGCTGAGTAACACAGATGGCAAGTAACGTTTCACAGGAAAAACTTCTCTTCTANNATCCGCTGGGTTTACGGCCGCGATATCCTGTTCGGTGCTTTGATCGGCGCGTTGATCAGCGCGTTTCTCGCCTCGATCGAAACGCTGAGCGTCGGCCAAATCCGCCAGGCCGCGCGGCGATTCGTGCTCGGCGGGATTATCGGCGCAATCGGTGGAGCGGCGGGATTGATCATCGGCGAACTGGCGTTCGACATCCTTGGCGGACTCAACGGCCGAATCCTCGGATGGGGCGTGCTGGGAATTGCGGTCGGACTCGGCGTCGGATCGGCATCGGGGTCGGCGGCGCGCCGTCGCAATGGCGCAATCGGCGGCGTGCTGGGCGGAGCGCTCGGCGGATTTTTCTACCAGAGCCTTACGACCACCTTTCCGCAGGCGTTCGGACGCGCGATCGCGATCATCATTCTCGGCGCGCTGATCGGATTTTTTATCGGGCTGGTCGGCGAGTTGCTCAAGCGCGGCTGGCTGATGGTCGTTCGCAGTCAGAGCCGTAACGCGCGCGAGGGCCGCGAATATCCGCTGCTCAAGGGCGTGACGATTATCGGACGCGCCGAGGAAAGCGACATCGGATTGTTCGGCGATCAAAGCGTGCTCGGCAGTCACGCGATAATCAGGCGCGAGGGCAAAAATTTTGTGATCAGTCCGACCGGCGGCCAGATCTTCGTGAACCGACAGCCGGTGGCGGGCCGCTATGCGCTCAAGAGCGGCGACCGGCTCGAGGTGGGCGGCACGCTGTTTCTCTTCCGCGAGCGGTCGCAGGCGGCGCAGCGATAGGAGGCTGGCCGAATCGTGGGGAGCCAGTTCAGAGTCCAACTCGCGCTCCTCATCACGATCGCTTCGATTACAACTTCGCTGCTGGCGGGATGTTCGACCGTCAATGAAGGCGGCGGGACGGCCGCAGCGCCTACGACCTCGGTCCAGACGCTCGAGTACTACCCGTACCAGGTCAAGGGATACCAAAACAGTTATCCCAAAAAGACCATCGAGATCCTGATGCCGGC
>PMOH01000393.1 GCA_003161515.1 Deltaproteobacteria bacterium | reverse complement strand
AGCTTGGGGATTTCCGCGAGGGCCGGGAAGAAGCCGTCGCCGTAGCGGCCTGCGCGTTTCGCAGCGGCCGGCGAATGGCCGCCGACGTGAATCGGCACGCCGCCTTTTTGCACCGGCTTGGGGTAGCACTTCACCGGGCCGAAATTGAAATGCTTGCCGTGGAATGACGCGGCATTGTCGCTCCACAACGCTCGCAGCGATTTGATCGCCTCGTCGGTGCGCGCGCCGCGTGTGTGGAAGTCGATTCCGAGCGAGGTGAACTCCTCTTCGAGCCATCCGCTGCCGATTCCGAGAATTGCGCGGCCATTCGACAGCACGTCGAGCGTAGCCACTTCCTTGGCGACGTACAGCGGGTGACGCTGCGGAAGAATCAGCACACCAGTCGCGAGCTTGATCTTTTTCGTGACCGCGGCCGCGAATGCGAGCGGCAACAGGGGGTCGGGAATCGCAACGTCTTCGCCGCCGGGAATTTTTCCGCTCGACGAGTACGGATATGGCGATTTGTAGTCCTGCGGGATCACGACGTGCTCGACGGTCCACATCGACTCGATGCCGCATCGCTCGGCGGTGGTCGCCAGGTGCGTGAGCAGCGCGGGATTGCTGAAGGGGCCGGAGTTGACGAACATCAAGCCAAGTTTCATTTTCGCGTTACCTCGTAGATAGTGCGGCGTCTAATCTATCGCCGAGGGATTGCGATTGAAAAGGCTGATGTGGGGTTTGCATTTCCCTTGTTCAGACTTGGCGGGCGAGTTACTTGTTGAGTCATGGATATTGGAAAAGTTGGAATTTGGTTCTTCCTCGACGCGATGACTGCGCCGGACAGCGCGGCGTTTGCCAAGCAGGTCGAGAAGAATGGATACAAGGTGCTCTGGATTCCCGAGGCTGTCGGCCGCGAGCCGTTCGCTCATGCGGCGTATCTACTCAGCCACACTGAGCGCTTGTCGATCGCTACCGGCATCGCGAATATCTGGGCGCGCGACGCGCACACTATGGCTGCTGCGTCGAAGACGGTCGGCGAACTTTCCGGCGGGCGATTTTTGCTCGGCATCGGCGTCAGTCACAAGCCGCTCGTCAAAAACTTGCGCGGCCACTCCTACGACAAGCCCTACAGCTACATGAAGGAATATTTGCCGAAGATGAAGAACGCGCTCTACATGGCGCCGCAGCCGAAAGAGCCGGTACCAGTGGTGCTGGCCGCGTTGCATCCGAAGATGCTCGCGCTGTCGGCATCCGAGGCGAACGGTACGCATACTTACTTCGTTCCGCCGGAGCATACCGCGAAAGCGCGCGCGCAGATTGGGCCGAATGCGATGCTATGCGCGGCGCAGGCCGTCATCCTCGAGACCAATGCCAACAAAGCTCGCAAAGCGGCGCGCGAGTACATGAAGACCTACGTTCCGCGGCTGCCAAACTACACCAACAATCTCAAAGCGCTGGGATGGGCTGACAGTGAGTTCGAAAACGGATGCTCGGATCGGCTGGTTGACGCGATCGTGGCGTGGGGCAATGAGGAGAAGATTCGCGATCGCATCGACGCTCATCTGAAGGCTGGCGCCTCTCACGTTTGCATCCTGCCGCTGCGCGCCGACAGCGCCCCGACGCCCGACATGCGTACAGTACAGGCGTTTGCGCAGCACTGAGTTATCGCGGATGCGCCGATTTTTCTCCGCACTGCCGATTGTGGTGCTGGCGATCGCGATCGCCGGATGTGCGTCGCGCAACGAGCAACAGGCCGAGCAGGCGGAAGCCTCTGCCGCCAAGGCTCAGCAGGCTGCCGAGCACGCCGAACAGGCCGCGCAACAGGCGCAGGTCGCGGCCGACAAGGCTACTGAGGCTGCAAATCGCGCGACGAAAGCGGTCGAAGATGCGACCCGGGAGATCAATCGCGTCTCCGATCATCTTGATCAGATGATACGCGACCGCGAGGCTGCCACTCATGGACGCAGGCTCTCTCACGTAACCAAGGCGTCGGCGAAGGCCGCGACTGACAGGGCGGCCGCCGCCTCGGGATCGCCCGCCGCGGCGCCATCGACGAAATAGCGCGACGAACGAACATCGTGCCTGAGCCAATCAAATCGCAACCGGCCAACGCGCGGACCGAGGCTGACATTCGCGCCGAGAATCCTGCGCGGCAACTTCGGCGCCACTCGTGGATCAATATCGCTGGACCGATCGCCGCGGTCTTTCTTGGAATTTTTGGCGCTGCGATGTACCTGCGGCCGGTTGACGTGCTGCGATGGATTCAGATCTCGCGGCTTGGATGGTCGGGCGTCACGCAAAACGATCTCGCGCTCAAGGACGGCCTCATCACGTACCTGATGACCGGCGGTTATTCGGGGATGGACCCGGTGGTGATGATTCACGGGCTCGGGCCGAACGCCGCGCTCGTGTGGCGCGGAATCGTGCCGCCGGTGGCGGATGCGCACTACAAGGTTATCGCGCCGAATCTGCCGGGCTTTGCCTCATCCGATCACAAGCAGGTTCAATATTCGATTGCCTATCAAGCGGAAGCTATCGCGCAGATGGTTGACGAGTTGAAACTCGATCACATCAATCTGATCGGCAACGACCTCGGCGCCGACGTCGCACTTTACTACGCCGTCGAGCATCCCGACAAAGTCGAGCGGATGGTGCTGGTGTCGGGCGGGCTGATCGGCGCGCGCGGCGCAGAAAAGCTGCGCAAGGGGATGCTGCCGACGACGCCCGAGGCGGTCCGCGCGCAAGTCGAGTCGAGCTTTTTCGATTTGCCTCCGATGCCGGACATCATTTATCAGCGCATGATGGAACAGTTGAACGGCGACCTTCCGGCCGAGACCGACATGATAAATTCGGTGCCGCGCGACGAGGCGCACATCCGATCCAAGATAGGCCAGGTCTTCAACACCCTCACGATCATAATGTGGGGTGCGAAAAATCCGTACTTCTCCAGCGCTGAAGGCGAGGCGCTGCACGCGGCGATGCCCGGTTCGGCGACGGTCGTTTTCAAAACCTCTGGTGCCTATCCTCAACTGGAACATCCCGACGACTTCGCCGAGTCGCTAATCTTCGTAATCAAGCAGGAAGAAGGCGGCCGCTAACTCTCCCGGTCCCTCGTCAGAATCTGTTCCAGAAAAAATCGCATTGGTGAAAGGTGTTAAAGTTGGTTTCGGGCATAGGTGTCGGAGGCACCAATGACTGGAACTGATCGGTTGACGCGTTGTAGGGCGACCAGGCTGGCTGGCCGGACGAGTTAGGGTTAAGTGTTTTGGCGAACTCGGTCCAGTAGCTAATCATAGTATTGGACAGCGCCTGCTGGTCAGTCGTAAACGGAAAGATAGCCCCCGTTACGAGCATCAGGTACTGGATCTCAGCCGCATGAAAAGCGCCTAGCGGAAAGCTTAGCCCAGGTACGGTACCTGGAGGCGCGTTTTCATCATTGAACTCGTAGGCATAGGTCTTCGTGAATTTCGACAATAACTTAGCTGCATTGCGCGCCGGACAGCTAAAGACTCCATCGGTGCCCGAGGCACTTAGCGCCAGGCCGCCATTCGGGTAACTGGCATAGGGATAGTGTAATAATACTTGTGCTTCCAACGATGAGGTCCAAAGGGCTAACACCGCAGCCGTGTATTCATCGGAGGTATCGATAGGGTTACCCGTCCCGTCGTATTCCTCAGCTACGAAGATCCTGTATTCATCGTGATTAGTGCCGGCAATCACCGGCACTTTGTTGAACTTGCCGCTCGCAAACGCCGCGGCGGGTGTCTGAGTAAGAAGCTTTCCATCCACAAACGGATACACCACACCCACTTGCGCTGCGACTAAAGTATCGGCCGACACTCCCCGCAGGCATGCGGCCGTCTGACTGCTGCATCCGACGGCAGCCGCGACCGAGTTACCCGACGGCGCGAAGCCATTGGTCGTCTCCGCAGTCTTTAAAGTCTCGATAGCGGTGAAGTAGGGTTGAAATTCTACATAGGAACCGCTTTCTACTATCGCGCCGCGGAACAATTTTTTTGCAAGGGGAGATGCGAGTTGCGAATAAACACTCTGCCCTCCGGCCGACTCTCCGAATACAGTTACTTCCCTGGGATTGCCGCCAAAGGCCTTGATATTCTGCTGGACCCACTTGAGCGCGAATTGCTGATCCATGAACCCATAGTTGCCAAGGAGATGCTTCTCGGCGTCCAGCCCGGTCTGGGCCAGGAATCCCAGCACACCCAGGCGGTAGTTGATCGTGACAACTATAACTCCTCCCGCATTCACCAACGGCGAAGGATCGTATAGGTCGCCGCCGCCGCCGGTAAGTCCCCCGCCATGAATCCAGACCATCACGGGCAGCGCTTTCGACTTTTTCGATCTCTTCGAGAAATCGCCGGGTTGTTCCAGCGCGTTGCCGGGCTCGGAGTTAGTNNGGTTGCGTGCACTCACTGCCGAATTGGTTTGCCTGGAGCGGCGCAGTGAATTTTCCGAAGGGCTGAGGCGGCATCCAGCGCAGATCTCCCACTGGCGGCGCCGCATACGGGATACCGAGAAACTCGTCGATGCCACCGACGGTCTGTCCGAGCACTGGCCCGCTCTTAGTAATGGCAAACGGTTTCGGAAATGAGGTCTTGGCCGACGCGCTCGCAACCGGACCGAGCGTGAAGGCGCAAACAACAGCTACTGCAAGAACCAGCTTGGAAATAATCTGATAGCGCTCGAGCCGCTCGTTCGCCTTGCCGTTGATCGTCATCCTCTTGAATCCCCCATGCAACGCCCAAGATATGCACGGGCGGCCCACACTCCGCAAGAACATTTTCACAGGTGCGAGCGGGTTGCGCGGGACGCATTGGTCTGCGATAAGCGAACTTGAAATCTCTGCAAGCGAGGAATCGACAACGATGAAGCTCTACAACGTGAATCTCTCAAACTTTGCGACCAAGTCCCGCCTCGTCATTTATGAGAAGGGACTCAACATCGAGATGGTGCCGATTCCGGGCGCCGGTCTGAGCTCTCCCGAGTACGCTCAGATCAATCCGCTCGGCAAAACCCCGGCGCTCGATGCCGACGGCCTGCTGATTCCTGAGTCCGAGGTCATCAACGAGTACCTCGAAGACAAGTATCCGACGCCGCCGCTGCTGCCGAAGAGTCCCGAGGGCCGCGCCAAAGTTCGAATCGTCACGCGCTTCCACGACTTGTATCTCGAGCCGCCGCTGCGCGCGCTCTTCGGCCAGATGAATCCGAAGACTCGCGACGAAAAAGTCGTCGGCGAGAAAGTCACCGACTTCAAACGTCGCCTCGACCAGCTCGAAAAAATGATCGCCGATGGCGGCTTCGCTACTGGCTCCGACTTCACCCTCGCCGATTGCGCGCTCGCGCCCACAATGTTCTTCGCAACCAACCTCGGGCCTGCCTTCGGCTTCAAGGCGCTCGAAGGACATCCGAAACTCGCGGCATGGTGGACTCACGTGCAGACGCGCCCGTCGGTGAAAAAAGGCCTCGCCGAAATGGCCGAAGCGTTGGCTGCGATGCAGCGCGGCGGCCGGTAAAAGATTCGTCACGCGATTTATCATCGCTCGCAATAAAGCGGGAGCATCATCCGACTCGATGCTCCCGCTTTCGTAACTATCGGAGGCCGCGCAACATCGCCGCGATCGCGGCTGCGCACCAGATGGCTTCGAGGACGACGAATGGTGCGAATCCGATCAGGTAGGACGCGTAACAGGAGATCGCGGCGCCGACTGCATTCATCGCCTGGTACGCGTGCGAATCGGAGGCCATCATTCCGAACGAATTCATAAAAAACGCGATCAACAGTAGCGCGACTCCGATCGATCCAATGATTTCCGATCCCGACATTTCTGCTCTCCCCGGTGGTTGTGCAAAGATACCCGCAAGGATGAATTGACGATGTCATACCTCGATCGCGACGGCGTAAGCATCTACTACGAACAGCGCGGCGCGGGACCTTCGGTGTTGCTCTCGCACGGATACAGCGCCAGCGCGCGCATGTGGCAAGGCCAGATCGACGCGTTGTCGGACAGCTATCATGTGATCGCGTGGGACATGCGCGGGCACGACCGCTCGGATTCGCCCGACGATCCGTCGCTCTATTCGCACGAGGCGACGATTCACGATATGGCAGCGGTGCTCGACGCATGCGGCGTCGGTCGCGCGATCATCGCGGGCTTGTCGCTCGGCGGCTTCATGTCGCTCGCGTTTCATCTGGCGCATCCGTCGCGCACAGAAGCGCTGATGCTGTTCGACACCGGCCCGGGCTATAAGAAAGACGATGGTCGCGCAGGATGGAACCGGCTCGCGGACAGCATGGCCGTCGCGTACGAAAAAAAAGGACTCGCGGCGGCTGGCGTCAGCGCCGAGGTCAGCGTCGCGCGACATCGCAGCGCGCAGGGACTCGCGCACGCGGCGCGCGGGATGCTGTCGCAGAAAGACGGCCGGGTGATCGAATCGCTCCCGGCAATCGCGGTGCCGACGCTGGTGCTGGTCGGCGAAAACGACGCGCAGTTCCGGCCGTCGGCGGATTACATGGCGGTAAAAATTCCCGGCGCGGAAAAAGTGATCCTCGAGAAGGCAGGACACGCCGCGAATATCGATCAGCCCGCTGCGTTCAACGCCGCCGTCCGCGCATTTCTCGATCGCGTCACTGACTAACACCTTCTGGAGTACGGTCCCGCGAATCGGCATTATGTAGATATTGCCGATGTGGGCTCATTCACTTGATTGGCGACAAGTCTGCAAACCTGATTGATCAAGAGATTCGAGATTCCGTTTAGGACCGATGCGAGAATGGCTGTTCCTCCACTTTCTGAAGTTAATCGCAATCTGTTCAACAAGCTCATCGATCATCACATTCGTTTCTCGCTCGCCAAGCTGCGGGCCGATCTGACCAAGCATGATTGGTATCGCGCGACCGCGCTGGTGGTGCGCGACATGCTGGTCGAGAAAATGCTCGCGACGCGCCTGCGTTTCGATCGCAATAATTCAAAGAAGCTCTACTACCTGTCGCTCGAATTTCTGATCGGCCGTTCGCTCGAGAACAATCTTTTCAATCTCGGCATTATCGACGCCTGTCGCGATTTCCTGGCCGAGAACGGAATCGACCTACAGATCCTGTTCGACGAGGAACCCGACGCGGCGCTCGGCAACGGCGGCCTGGGCCGGCTGGCCGCGTGTTTCCTCGATTCGTTGGCGACACTCGACTTGCCTGGCTACGCGTACGGGATCAATTACGAGTACGGACTTTTCCGCCAGGAAATTCGCGGCGGCTACCAGGTCGAACGGCCGGACGCATGGCAACGCGAGACCTCGCCGTGGCTGGTGGCGCGCCCCGAGCAGTCGTGCCGGATTCCAGTTTACGGACGAATCGAGCACCGCATCGACAAAAAGGGCGAGTACAATCCGATCTGGGTGGATTGGCGCGTGTTGGTCGGAGTGCCGTCCGATCTGCCGATAGCGGGCTTCGGCGGACGCACGGTCAATTTCGTGCGCCTCTATTCCGCCGGCGCGTCGGACGAATTCGACATGCAGATCTTCAACGCCGGCGACTACATGAAGGCCGTCGAGCAGAAGATGCTCTCCGAGACTATCTCGAAGGTGCTGTACCCGTCCGACGCAGTGGCGGCGGG
>PMOH01000223.1:144-3550 GCA_003161515.1 Deltaproteobacteria bacterium | reverse complement strand
GTTCGGTGCTTGCTGTTGGGCGATTTCGCCCGGTCCTTCTACGTCAAAATCTTCCTTGGGTTCCAGCAGCGATTCATCCACGTGCGCGGGCAGCTCGTAGATGAGGTCGATTGTCATCTTGGTCTTATCCTGATCGCTCGGATACAGCATGATGCTGCCGGGGCGCCCGTTGTAGTGGAAGTCGCACGACCAGGTCTTGCGCGCCGGCATGATCAGCGACGAGGTGATGTGAAAGTCGTTCTTCTTCAGCGCGTCCTTGTAGAAGGCGACCATCTGCGGCATCTGCGCGTCGGAGCTGAACATGATTTCGCGCATCGCGCCCTTGGGTTTGCGGACGTGATCGATCTTGGCGCCCGGATACACCGGCATCTGCGGATACAGGTCTTTGGGCAGCGTCTGGATCGGCTCGTCGGTCGGGCCGGTCGCAGTCTGCACCGTCGGTGGCGCGATTGGGGCTGCCACCGGCGTCGCTTTGCAGGCTGCGAGTCCGAGTAAGCACGTGGCTAGCGCCGCGCATTTGAAGAGAGCGGACCTGCTCACCGTCTGATTATGTAGTGCGTCGAGATTTCTCAAAAGCGTCAATCGCCCAAAAAAACAAAGACCGCATCGCGGTCACCCTGCGGCATGCTCTGGCATGCTTCTGGATAGACGCGAGCAGCCAAGAAGTCAAGGCGACCGGAGCCACCGATGGTGCCGCCCTGCAAGAAAATTGCGCCGCCAACGACTAGATTGAGGTAGTCGTCAGCATGGCAAGCAGACTAGATTAAATGACACACCACTCGATAGGCGAGCATGGTGCGAGGTTGCGCGAACTGGCACGGCTCGGGAAGCGGCCGGACGGCAATCGCAATCGAGGCAATCACAATCGAGGAATAAGCGGTCGGTAATTTTTGCTCGCGCGCACGGCGACTCTTGACAAATACTTTCTATTGTTGCATTCAGACTTTCCGCGCCAACACGGNNNNGTTCGAGCGGGGCCAGAATTTCGCCGCTCAATCTAATTCAATCTCGAGAGGATAAGAGATGCAAAGCCAATTCGGAATTTTGGGCATGATTCAGCAGGGCTACTACGCGACGTATCCCCTGCTCTTCATTTCGGTCGTATGCCTCGCAATTATTTTCGAGCGCGTGTGGGCGCTATGGGGCGTCGGACCAAGGACGGCCAAGCTCGCCGACTCGCTCATCCCGCAACTGCGGCAGGGCAAGTTCAACGAAGCGCTGCAGGCGACGCAGGCCCGTGCGACGGCGTCCGAGCGTATTTTCCATACGCTGATTTCGGGCGCGCAGACGATGGACCGCGACCACCTGCTCGAGCTCGACGACGAGCGCCGTTACCAGGAAGGGCTCGAGTTCAAGCGCTACATCTGGGTGCTGGCGACGGCCGGTGCGTCGGCGCCGTTCATCGGGCTGTTCGGCACGGTGGTTGGTATCCTGGTGGCGTTCCAGTCAATGGCAATCATGGGCACCGGCGGTTTCTCGGTCGTCGCGGCCGGTATTTCGGAAGCGTTGATCTCCACCGCGCTTGGACTCGCGGTCGCGATCGTCGCGGTTATTTTCTACAACTATTTCTCGGTCAAGGTTGAGAACATCAGTGCGATCCAGCACATCAACGACGACCGCCTGATCGACGCCGCACTCCAGGGGAGACAGGCTCGTGGCAATTAGCGGACCTCATGGCGGCGAAGGTGGCGGCGTTTTCGCCGACATCAATATCACGCCGCTGACCGACATCTTCCTGGTCCTGCTGATCATCTTCATGGTGACGACCTCCGTCACCATCGAGTCTGCCGCGCACGTCGATCTGCCCAACGCTACCAATACCGCGCCCGAGAACAAGGGCGTGATCGTTACCTACACCGCTCAGCATGAGCTGTTCGTGAACTCGAAGGACGTACCCGAGCGCGAACTCAAATCGGCGTTGGGCGACGCGCTGGCCAAGGTGGACCAGAAGATCGTCGTGTTTCAGGGTGATCGCAAAGTGCTGCTCGGCGACATGGTGCGGATNNTCAGGTGGTGGGAGTTGATCGGAGTCCGCTGAGGTATTGCGCATGGCAAAAGGAAAAATGACCAAGAATAAGGGCGGCGGGGTATTTGCCGACATCAATATCACCCCGCTGACCGATATCTTTCTCGTCCTGCTGATCATCTTCATGGTGACGACGGCGGTGACGATCGAATCGGCGGCGCACGTCGATTTGCCGAAGGCGGGTGACCCGGCCCAGACCACCGACAAGCCCAAGGGCATCATCGTCACCTACACCGCCGAGCATCTGGTCTATCTCAACGACAAGCAGGTCACGGAGGCGGAGTTGGTGCCGCAGCTTCATGACGCGCTGCAGAACTCGACCGATAAGATCGTGATTTTCCAGGGCGACCCAAAGGTTATACTGGGAGATATGGTTCGTATTCTTGATTTGGCGAAGTCGGCGGGTGCCGAAGCAATCGCAATTGCAGTCTCTTCGCTACCTCCAGGCGGCGGTGGTGCCGCAACGCCGGGAGGGGGAGCGTAGGAATTTAACATGTTAGCAGTAATCATTATTTTGCTCGTCCTCTCGACGTTCGTCGTCGCTTTCATCTTCTACCGAATCATCGGCAAGCGAGAACTCGCGGCTGAGGCGAATCGTGACGAAGACGAAGCGGATGCGACTCGCCTGCAGAAGATCAAGGACGCGCTCGGTTTGCTGATCGGACCGTTCCCGCTCTCGGTCGCCCTGCACGTACTCGCCTTGCTCTTCCTGATCATCACGGTGCACGAGCAGCGCGGGCGTGAGTTGATCATGGTGAACCTCGAAGCGGGCGGCGGCGGTGGCGGCGGCAACGAGATGCAGGATCTCGACATGCCCGAAGTGCCGATGCCCGACTCGGCGCCCCAGCAGATGGAGCAGCCGACCGCGGTCGACACTTCTCAAGCCGTGGGTCTCGCCAATGACTACGTGCGCGCAGCCGGCGGCGGCGGTATCGGTATCGGCCGTGGCGGCGGCATGGGCTCGGGCTACGGCCACGGTATCGGATCCGGCTTCGGCGGCTTCATCGGCGAGTTGCGACGCAAAGGTCTCGACGTGGTGCTGGTGATCGACGGCACCGGCTCGATGAAACTGATCATCGACGACGTCAAAGCCAAGATGCAGCAACTGGTCCAATCGATTCACCGACTGGTGCCGATCGCGCGCATCGGAATAATCGTGTTCGGCGGCAAGGGCGAGAAGATGAATATCCAGCCGCTGACGCTGTCGCCGCAGAAGCTCAGCGACTTTTTGAACGGCATCCAGGCGATGGGCGGCGGCGAATGGGAAGAAGACACGCTCGGCGCGGTCGAGACCGGAATCAACAAGATGGATTGGAAGCCGTACGCGAAGAAGGTCGTGGTGCTGGTCGGCGATTCGCCGCCGCGCACCGAGGACTTCGC
>PMOH01000223.1:0-137 GCA_003161515.1 Deltaproteobacteria bacterium | reverse complement strand
TTCGAGCGCGAGTTCTGGCTGAAAGTGCATCGCGAGGAGCCGCCGAAGATCTCGCCGCTGCCGGCGTTCTACCGGCAGACGCAGGCTGCATACAAAGTGCTAGCGACGGCGGGCGGCGGCTCGATGAAGTCGCTGAC
>PMOH01000386.1 GCA_003161515.1 Deltaproteobacteria bacterium | reverse complement strand
TTATGGTTTTTTCAGTTTCAGTGAATGGATTTTCCGTCCAATCCACTCGTGGGACAAGCGCGATCTGATCGACAAACGGGCGCGGTCACCAATCCTTCGGGTCGTCGTCTTTGATGTCGCCGGCCTTGCGACGCATCATATCCACGCTGGTCTTCGCGTCGCCTTTGTGGCCGGCGCCGAGTGCTTCGGTGAATCGCTCCGCGATCATTCGCATCACCGCGCCCTCTTCCGGATCGAGCGCGCTGCCGAGCGCCGCCAGTTGCCCCATCGCAAGGCGAATCGCGGCGATTGATCCAGCCATGTCGCCTCGCTCGCGGCACGCGAGCGCGTCGCGCAAGCGCTCGCGCACGCCGGCAATCGCAGGCCGCGCGCGCTCACCGATCACAATCTCGAGTTCGCCAAGATTCTGCGCGAGTTTGGTAAACGGATCATCTGCGGGATTGCTGACCGGCATCCTTGAATTGTTTCATCGGTACAACTTTAGATGCAAGGCTTGCGGATCGCGAGGAACTCATTGCTTCAAACCTTTTCGATTAGTCGCCATTGCAAATTTCCATCGATGCCCCCATAATGGGGGTATCGCGATGGAGAAGCGTAAGCCGCACTATCTACTGCGCGACATCAAAGCGGCTTTCGCCGATCCGGCGAAGCTGAATCGGTCATTTTCTTCCCTGCAAGGTGCCGACGACCTCGAAATGGATGACCAAGAAGTGGTGAAAGTGATCCAGGCGTTGACCACCGCAGATTTCGACAAGTCCATGACTTCCTATGCCGACCATCAAGTTTGGCAGGATGTTTACAGACCCACGGTCGGCGCCACCGAGCTCTACGTGAAGTTCACGTTCGATAGCATGAAGGCGTTATTTCTGATCAGCTTCAAGGAGGCATAAGCAGTGGCACGGAACCCGAGACATTATCCCGACACTTTGACCAGCCCTGAAAGCGGGCGGCCGATGGTTCGTGGCGAGAAGATGGTTTCTTTCAAAATTCACGGCAAAACCTTTCAGTACCGGCAGCCGGGATGGTGGTGCTCCCTAAAAGATCCGGACGATATGGAAGGCCAGTTGGTCGACGACGACAATCTGATTGCGGAAATGGCACGGCGCACTGCGGAGGCAATGGTTAATGGCGAGCAGTTCACGCCGTTGCTCATCCGCGCGATCCGTTTGCTTTGCAAGCTCTCGCAGCGCGATGCCGGCGAGCTATTCGGCACCGGTGAAAAGTCGTTCGAGAAATACGAGAGCGGCCAGATCAGACCCTCCGAACCCACAAAACGGCTGTTACGTTTGGCAATGACTAATCCGAAGATGTTCGGTACTCGAAAAAGGAAAGCGATCGAAATGCCGGTAGAGATGGATTCGAAACTGGTTCTGCATACGATTCACGAGGCGCGCCTGGACCGCTTCTATGCTCCGCTGTTCCAAAACCAGCGATCCAGAAACGGATGACGCCGCATTCTCGACCAGCAACCCTTTTTGGTAGATGATTAAGGATGAACTCGACGGAGGATGAGGGGCCTGATGAGACGAATGCTTGAGCGCCGCGTGGTGATCACCGGAGTTGGTCTGGTTACGCCGCTCGGAGTTGGAGTGGAGAAGAACTGGGACGCCCTGATGGCGGGGCGATCCGGTATCGGTCTGATCACGCGCTTCGACGCCTCGGATTTCCCCGCCCGCATCGCCGGCGAGGTGCGCGATTTCAATCCCGAGGACTGGATCGAAAAACGCGACATCAAAAAGATGGACCCCTTCATCCAGTATGCGGTCGCGTCCGCCGAGCAGGCGATGCGCCAATCGGGGTTCAAAATCACCGAAGAGAATGCCGACAACGTCGGCGTGCTGGTCGGCGTCGGCATCGGCGGCCTGTGCACCATCGAGGAGTACCACAAGGTCTTCATGGAGACCGGCCTGCGTCACGTCACGCCGTTTTTCATCCCCAAGCTGATAAGCAACCTCGCGCCGGGACAGATCTCGATTCGCTACGGCGCGCGTGGCGCCAACCTCGCGACCACCAGCGCGTGCGCGTCGGGCAGCCATGCGATCGGCGAAGCCTACCGGATGATCAGGCTCGGCTACCTGGACGCCGCGATCACCGGCGGCGCCGAGGCCGCAATCACCTCGCTCGGCGTCGGCGGATTCGTCGCGATGCGCGCGCTCTCGACCCGCAATGAAGAGCCCACCAAAGCCAGCCGTCCCTTCGACAAGGAGCGCGACGGATTCGTGATGTCGGAGGGCTCGGCCGCGCTGATCCTCGAGGAGCGCGACGCCGCAATCGCACGCGGCGCTAAGATCATTGCCGAGATTTGCGGTTATGCCGCCAACAGCGATGCCTACCACATCACGTCGCCCTCACCGAACGGACGCGGCGCCGCCAAATGCATGCGCCTGTGTCTCGAAGACAGCGATCTCGACCCCAACGAAGTCGACTACATCAACGCCCACGGCACCTCGACCGAACAAGGCGACCTCGCCGAGACCCAGGCGGTGAAGCACGTCTTCGGCGAGCGCGCCGCGAAGGTTGCGATCAGTTCGACCAAGTCGATGACCGGGCATACGCTCGGCGCGGCCGGCGCCATCGAGTCGGTGTACACCGTCCTCGCGATCGATCGCGGGATGATGCCGCCGACCATCAACCAGGAAGTTCCCGACCCCGAATGCGACCTCGACTACGTGCCCAACAAGGCGCGCCCGGCAAAAATTCGCATCGCACTCAATAATTCTTTCGGGTTCGGTGGCACCAACACCACGCTGGCCTTCAGGCCCGCCTAACCAGAGCTAACCGGTTTCAGCATGGGCTCAAGAATTGTCGCCACCGGACGGGCCGTACCGCGCACCGCCCTGACGAATAAAGATCTCGAGCGGTACATGGATACCTCCGACGAATGGATCCGCTCGCGCACCGGAATCGGCAATCGCTTCCTCATGCGCCAGGGCGAGTCGCTCGCTCAAATCGCAATTGACGCGAGCCGCACCGCGCTCGAACGCGCCGGCCTCAAGCCCGCCGATCTCGACGCGATCATCGTCGGCACCGTCTCCTCCGAGTACGGCTTCCCGTCCTTCGCCTGCCAGATTCAGCACGGCCTCGGCATCTCGTCGATTCCCGCCTTCGACGTCGCCGCCGCCTGCTCCGGCTTTGTGTATGCGATTCAAGTTGCGGACGCACAGATGCGCGCCGGCGACTTCAAGCGCGTACTCGTGGTCGGCGCCGACGCGCTCTCGACGATGGTCGATTGGAACGATCGACGCACCGCAGTTCTGTTTGGCGACGGCGCGGGCGCATGCGTGATGGTCACCGAAGCCGGCAATCGCGGCGTGCTGTCGAGTCTGCTGCGATCCGCCGGCGA
The DNA here is from genome assembly GCA_003161515.1 of Deltaproteobacteria bacterium. GTDB lineage: Bacteria > Desulfobacterota > Binatia > Binatales > Binataceae > Binatus. The sequence goes on along the minus strand of PMOH01000386.1, from coordinate 1,679 downwards.
ACATTGGACTCTGCTCTCAGTCCGCTCGACTGGAACCCGCAGCACTATCGACTCCGAAGTCCGCCGGTCTCCCGACGACGCGATTCAGATGAAGGGTCCCGAGCTTTTCAAAATCGCCGTCAAGAGCATGGAAGACGTCAGCCGCCTCGTCGCCGCGCGCGCCGGCGTCAAGCTCGAAGAGATCGATTTGTTCGTGCCGCATCAGGCGAACATGCGGATAATTTCCGCGGTCGCAGAGCGGCTCGGGATGCCGCCGGAAAAAGTCTTCACGAATATCGAACGCTACGGCAACACCTCGGCCGCATCCGTGCCAATCGCGCTCGACGAAGCCCTTGAGCAAGGCCGCATCCACGACAACAGCCTCGTAATGCTAAACGCCTGCGGCGGCGGCCTAACCTGGGGCGCCAACCTGGTTCGCTGGTAAGCGTTTCTTTTTTTGCTCCGGTTCCCCCTTCCCGCCTTTTATCTGGTCCCCCTTCCCGCTCGGGAAGGGGTTAGGGGTTAGGTTGCCAATCACCCGCAAAATTCTTTAATCTCAACCCTCCCCGTCACCCAGATGCTAAACGAAATCCTCGCCCGCCGCGTGCTGATCGTGCTCGGCAAAGGCGGCGTCGGCAAATCTACCTTAAGCGCCGCACTCGCGAAGGTCGCGACGCTCTCGAACGCTCGCGCACTCATCATGGAATGCGACGCGCGCGCCCCGCTGGCGGCTACCTTCGGCGTCAAGCCGTCGTTCACGCCCACGCAAGTCGCCCACAATCTCGATCTGATGACCCTCGACGGCCGCGCCGCGCTCGAAGAATATCTTCGCCTCGTGGTGCCAGGCCGAATGCTGTTGAAGGCGATCTTCTCGAGCCGCATCTACCAATTTTTCGTTCAAGCCGCGCCAGGTCTGCGCGAGCTGATGATGCTCGGAAAGGTTTTCTACGATGCGGGGAACGACGATGCCGAAGTGCGAACTCGCCGCACCATAGTCGTCGATGCGCCCGCTAGCGGCCAGGCAATGAGCCTGCTCAAGATGCCGACCGCCGCGGTCTCAACCTTCGGCGACAGCGTAGTCGGCAAGGAAGCGCGCAACATCGCGCGGATGCTGCGTGAGCGGCGCAATTGCGCGATCGTGCAGGTCACCACCGCCGACAGTCTTTCGATTTCCGAAACGATCGAGACTCACGCGGAGTTGAGCAAGATTCATCTCGCGCCGGCCGCCGTCCTTTTCAATCGAATGCCGCCGTCCGAATTCACCGCCGATGACATCACGGCGCTGACCAATCGCCGCACGCCACGTTCGCGCAAGAAAGATCTCGATCATCTCGCCGAGCTGGCGAAGTCAGAGCTGACTCGCGTCGCCGAAGCACGCAAAGCACTCGCGAAAATCCGCACCGAAACCGGCGCCCCAGTCCTCGAAATCCCCGAGCACAGCGGCATCTCTGGAATCCAGCTGATCGATCGCCTCGCCGCCGACCTCGCCCGCTATCGTGAAAACGAAACTGTCCCGCGCGCTGCCCGCTCGTCATCCTGACAAAGCGAGCAAGGCGAGCCTCATGTGTCACCCTGACGAACCGAGCAACGCAACCGGTAGGAAGGACCTCCGACAGCTTCGCGTTTTTGTGTCACCCTGACGACCCGAGCATCGCGAGGGGAGGAATGGGCCTCGGACAGCTTCGCGCACGCGAAGCCGG
>PMOH01000414.1 GCA_003161515.1 Deltaproteobacteria bacterium | reverse complement strand
ACATCGAGTCCGAGCGATCCGGTCGGCACGACGGCGATGTCGGCGGAAATCGCCTGCTCGCCGAGCTTCATGATCGAGCCCTTGCCGAACTGTTTTTCGATTTGGCTGAGCGCCAGGTCGAGCGCTTTACTTTTAATTTCTATCGCCATCGCTTTATCCATGCGGAACTTGTTTATTTCGCTGGGAATCTTGCCACAAACTCAGCGCGATAGCTCTATCTGCGCCGAGGCTCCTGTCCACAGGGGTGTTGAGAAGAATACCACGGTGTTACGAAAAGAACAAAGTTGACACTTTGTTAGCGCGGAAACCGCTCTCAGCTAGCGCGATTGGAACAGGGAGGTTGCGAGCGCTTCGTAGCTCGCGGCGTTGGGGCCTAGATGGCTACGGTAGAGCGTGATCGATTCGATCTTCGAGACGCCGAAGTTGCGCTCTCCCACCGCGTTCAGTGCGTCGCGCGTTTCGTCTTTTATTGACTCGCCGCGCACGCGACCGATCGTCAGATGCCCACTCCATCGGCGCTTTTCGCGCTCGAATCCATGCTCAGCGGCGACTGTCTCGAGCCGCGCGGCCAGCGCGGCGAGCGCGCCCGACTCCACGCTGTGCAACCCGACAAATATTGCGCGCGGATGTTCGAGGTTCGGGAACCCGCCGATTCCCGCCGCGGCCACTTCGAACGGGAGCGTCTTCAGCGCCAACTGCCGCAGTCCGGCGGTGAGCTGCTGCAAGCGATGCGAGTCCACTGCCGCGCCGAGAAATTTGAGCGTGATGTGCAAGTTGGCGCGTGGGACCCATCGGACGCCGTCGTCCGGATGCCTCAGCTCGTCGATCGTCTTCGCGACTGCGTTCTCGACCTGTTCGCTCATCCGCACCGCGACGAACGCGCGCACTCCTTTGGCCTCGCGATTTCCGAGGTCGTCGCGCATATCCCGCTGTGCCTCGCCTTCCGCCCAATGCGTCATTGTATTGCGATTAAATCAGGTTGAGCCGCCCGATCCCTGGTCCAGGGCCCCGCCGACTCCGACCGCCAATTCGTGTTCGACCAGCGGCAGCCGATCGTTGCCGAAAAACATCGAGCCCTCGACGAAAATCGTCGGTGAGCCAAAACCGCCGCGCGCGATCAGTTCCTCGACGTTGTCGCGCAGCTTCGCTTTGTATTCGTCGGACCCGATCTTGGTGAAGAATTCTTTTTCGTCGAGGCCGACCTCATTCACGATTTCGCGCAGCACGTCGTCCTGGCTGATGTCCTTGTCGTCGGTCCAGTAGCTCTCGAACATGCGCCTGGAGTAACGCGAGATCACGCGATGCTCGTCGGCGACGAACGCCCCGCGCATCGCCTTGACCGAATTGACCGGGAACACCGTCGGGCTGCCGATTTTGATGCCGTAAAATTTCGCCCAGTCGCGCAAATCCTTGACGTAATATTTCGCCTTGACCGGAACCGGCTTGGCGCGGCTCTCGTACACCGACGGATTGACCGTGTTGAACAGTCCGCCGACGAGGATCGGCCGCCAGATCAGGTTCGCATCGTGGCGCGTCGCGACGTCCTCGATCTTGGTGAAGGCCAAGTAGGTCCACGGGCTCGAGCAGTCGTAGAAAAATTCGAGTTTCTTCGGCATGGCGAATCCCCTCGCTAATATTAGCTCAGTGCGTCGCCGGAGCCATCAGTTTCGCGCGCTCTGGACTGGACCTTTGCCATCGATGCTGATCAAGTCGGCGCGCACGTACCCGATGTAGGCTTGCGCCTGGATCCGCAGCGGCAGATGGCGCTCGTCGGCCGAGATCCACAACACGGTGCTGCTCGCCTCGGTGCGAATCGTGTCGTCGCTGAGATACCAGACGTCGGGCACGATTTTCCACGCGTCGAAATCGCCGAGGTCGAGGTGAATCTTCTCGCGCTTATCGACGACAAACGCGAAGACGTAGCGCTGGCTGCCGCTGAACACGTCGAAGGCGTAGGTCTTGCCGGGCGTGAAACGCTGCGTCAGCGCCATCACGGCGCCCGAGATCGGACCCCAAGGATCCGACGAGATGAACTGCTTGCTCTGCGTGCCCTTGTGATTTTTCTTGGTCATCGTGACCAGTCGCGCCGGCCGATCCATGGTGACGTCGTAGTAGTTGAGCCGCGATTTTTCGTGCTGGACCAGGTTAAAGCCGCTGCTGTGCAGCGTATCGGCGGCCATGCTCTCTTTCGCGTAGTCGCGCATCTTGTAGAACAGATCGGCGAAGGCGTTGGTCTCGACCCAGATTTCGCCGAGCCATCGCTGCGGAGACTTGTTTTGCTGCTTGTGGAACTCGAGCCGCGCTTGCGCGGCGGGAATCCCGAGCCACGATGCCTGGTAGATCAACTGCTCGCCGTCGTGAAACGGAATCGGCCCCGCCTTGTACGCCGGCAGCTTCGCCTCGATGTCGGGCGGCAGCGCCATCGGAGTCGGCGCGGGAGTCGGCAAATGGCGATGCTTGTGAGGATGCGCGGGCTGAGCTGACGCAGTCGGATCCGAATCCACAGGCGCGGCCGAGACCAGCGCGACGGCCCCAATCGTAAGTATCAACGCCGCGAGCGCGACCCCAGCCAGCGCCTTGGGGCGCATCTGCGCGCGCCTCAGAGCGGCGGCGTGGTTCCTTGCAATGTCATGCATGATCACCAATAATTCTGGCCGATTCGGGAGGAGTGGGAAATGACTATCACGCGAAATTTATTTTTTTCGTTCGCGCTTGGCGCCGCACTGGCCGTTCCACACCTCGCGTTTGCCCAGGCGCAATACGGCGGGCAGGGACTCGGCAGTGCGCTCAGCTCCAATCCGCTGTCGCATCAGGAAGCAACCAAGCCCGGTGTCGATGACCTGGCGAGTCGTGCGGCCACCGAAACGCCGTTCAAGATCATCAAAGACGTAAAGCTCGGGCTCAAGGACGCCGACCCGGCCGTGCGCGTTAGCGAACTCGAGAAACTCCGCAATCTCCAGGATCCAGAAGTCAATCAGATTCTGATCAGCTCGATGTCCGACCCCGACGTGCGCGTGAAAGTGAAGGCCATCGACATTCTCGGCGCGCGCGGAGCCAACGAGGCGGTGACGCCGATGTCAACCATGATCTTCCTGCGCTCGACCGAGCCCATCGTCAAGCTGCACCTGGTGGCGGGTCTCGGCAGGATTGGCGATGCGCAGGGCGCGGTGCCTGTCATGCAGTATCTTGGCCAAGATCAGGATGAGCGCGGCCGCGGCACTGCGGTCTTCGCGCTTGGTGAAATCGGCAGCGACAAGGCGGTCCCCCTGCTGAACGCAGTGGTCGCACAGGATCAGAGCCCGATGGTCCGGCGGCTGGCAAAGGAAGCGCTGCAGAAGGTCAGCGGCGAGATGCCGACCGAGCGCGCAAAGACGGTCGCGCAGGCATCGACCAAAGAGAACGAGCCGACCGATCAGAAACTCGCCAAGCTGCGCGAGATGGACAAGAAGATGGAGGACGAGGAGCGCTAACCGTGCTCGTTCCTGACGATTGTCCCTCTTCCGTCGAGGCCCGAAAAAAGGGTTAGGTTCTCCCGATCCACTCGCCCGCCATCACACCGTCACCGCACCATTTTCCGTTCGCGACCACCGCGGTTCCGTTCACCATCACGTGATCGATTCCTGTTGGCGCTGTCGTTGGAGTTCTCGAATCGGCGGCGCATCCGATCGTTTCAGGATTGAAGATGACCAGGTCTGCCGCATAGCCCGGACGCACGAGGCCGCGCGCGCCGAGGCGCATCCGACGCGCCGCCATCCCGGTTGCCTTGTGCACTGCATCTTCGAGCGTCAGCAGTTTCATCTCGCGCACGTAATGCCCGAGGATTCGCGGGTAGGTGCCGAAGCTCGCGGGATTGTGATGCCCATGCGAAGTGAGAATCGTGTCCATCTCGAACAGGTTGAGCGGATGGCGCATCGCTTCCTGCAGCGCGTGCTCGTCGCCGAAGTCGTCGCCGCTGTATAGATGGTTCAGCACGCGCGCGCGAGTCCCACTCTCGCGCGTGACAGTCAGGTAGGCGTCGATCGGATCGAGCTTCAGCTCGTCAGCGATCTGGCCGAAGAACTTGCCCTCGAGATAACTGAGTTCGGGCTTGACCGCCCACATGAGCTGAACCGAATCGGCGATGAAGCTCTTGAGCGGCTGGAATCCGTCGCGCAATTTCGCCCATCCGTCGGATGAATCGAGCAGGCCTTCGAGCCCGGTCTGCGCCCACGCGGGAAAAATCACGCGAATCGTCGTGTTGCCGCAGGTGTACGGAAAAGTGTCGAACGCGATATCGACGCCGTCATTCTGGTGACGCTCGACTTCGGCGATCGTGTCGTCAATCGTCTTCCATGTGCGCCGGCCGACAAAAATCAGATGCGAGACTTGCAGCGGCACGCCGGCCTCGCGCGCGACATTGGCCATCTCGCGCACGGCCAGGATGTTGTGCGGAATGCGGCTGTCGAAGAACAGCGAGCGCTCCGAATACGCGCGCAGATGCGAGGTCAGCACGCCGTTCGCCGCCGCAGCCACGCGCGCGAGCGCAGCCAGTTCGGCTGGCTTCGCGATCATCCCGGGAAAATAGCCGAGACCGCACGAAAGCCCGACCGCGCCATCGGCCATCGCCCGCTCGACCATCGCACACATCGCGCGCAACTGCTCCGCCGACGGATCGCCCGCGTCGGAGCCCATCACGCTGAGACGGATGCTGCCATGGCCCGCCAGATGCGCGACGTTGAGCGCGAGTCCCTGGCGCTTCAGATGCGCCGCGAATCCGGCGACGTCATCCCATTCCCATTCGAACTTCCGCTCGGCGCATAGGCGGCCCGACTCGTCGAGCATCCGCTGTCGCTCGCGCATCACGGGCGCGACCGAGAACCCGCAATTGCCGCCGACGAAGGTCGTCACGCCTTGCAGCAGAAACGGCTTGAGGATCTGCCCGTGATCGGCAATCGGCAGCACCCAGTCGGAATGCGAATGCAAATCAATAAAGCCGGGCGCAACTGCGAGCCCGGTCGCATCGATCTCGCGCGATGCCGATGCGCTCGCAGCGTCGCCCGGATCGATCAGTGCCGCAATCTTCCGATCCTTGATTGCAACGTCAGCCCTGAAGCGCAGCGCGCCGCTCCCATCGACCACGACGCCATTGCGGATGACTACGTCATATTCCATGCCCGCGATTATTCGCAAGTCGCAGCATTCAGCGCAAACGGGAAGCGGAAATCACTTATTAAATGCGGAACCCACCGTGGGTTCCGCACCTCCTTGGGCAGGGGTGACCCCTGCACCCAGTGTAAATCGCAAAGTTGTGCGCAGCGCACTACTTTGCTCTGAGTCCCAAAGAAGAATCCCGGCTCCTTCATAATCCATGCACGCGATTTTTTTTGACTCTTAACACTGCGCGCAAACCCGCGCGCGATTTCTGTTGCTTTCAGAATTCGCATCGCGCAGCTACGCGCGTTTGCGCATCTTTCACAGCGCCGACGATCGGATCGAACATTGCGCGCCAGTCACACTTCAGGAACGCGAATTTTAAAACTGTTTAATCACGCCTTCATCGGTGCGTGCGATCGCGTCCGCTAATCCTCCCGATCGTCACATCCTAAACATCGCGGAGGAATTACAGGTGAAACAGAGAGAACCAAAAAACAAGAGACGGGTCGTGAGCCTAATCGCCAGCGTATGCCTGCTGGCGACGATGTCGGGCTCTGCCGTGCTGGCCGACGGGCATGGCCACGGTCCCGGTGGTCCTGGCGGTCCTGGCGGCGACGATAACCGCATCCAGCACGTCCTGCTGCTCAGCATCGATGGGATGCACGCGCTGGATTTCCTCAACTGCTCAGCCAACGGGACGTGTCCGAATCTCGCGGCGCTTGCAACGACCGGGGTCAATTACCTGAATACTTCGACCTCGAAGCCGTCGGATTCATTTCCCGGCCTGATGGCGCTGATGACCGGCGGATCGCCGCGCACGATGGGCGTCAACTACGACGTCGCTTACGACCGCGCGCTCTACGGGCCGATGGATACGACAGGCAATGGATTGAATGGCGTCGGCCCGACCTGCACGAAGCTCGGTACGACCACTGAGTTCGACGAGGGCATCAACCTCAACACGGGCGTGGGCTCGGGCGAGGCCTCTCAACAGTATCTCAACGGCGGCGCACCGAGCGGCGACGGCGGGATCAACTCGATCGATCAGACCCGGCTGGAACGCGACGCGAGCTGCAACGTGGTGTATCCGTGGAACTTTATCCGGGTCAATACGATTTACGGAGTTATACACGGCGCGCACGGTTACACGGCCTGGTCTGACAAGCATCCGTCGTATTCGTCGGTGGGCGGCCCCAGCGGCAGCTCGACTGACGTTAATGTCGACGACTACTACGCGCCCGAAATCAATTCCAATTCCGCGAACTACCTGGACCCGGTCCACGGTGCGTTCCCGGCGCTGATTCCCACCGCACCGTTGGTCCCCGAGGGTGTGCAACCCGTTGCCTGACCAATTCGCAAAAGCCGCGGCCGATGACTACACGGGGAGCTTCCTGAACATCCAGTGCTATGACGGCCTCAAGGTGAACGCCATTCTCAACGAGATCGACGGCAAGAACCACGACGGCACCGCCAAAGCGCAAGTGCCTGCCATCTTCGGCATGAACTTCCAGGCGGTGAGCATCGGCCAGAAGTTGATCTATCAGCATAATGGTGGAACCCCACCCCTGTCTCCGACCTACAGCCACAAGGGCGGCTATGTTGATTCGATTGGAACCCCCAGCCCTTCGCTGCTCCAGGAGATCGAGTTTGTCGACCGTTCGATTGGCGCGATGGTCAGCGAACTCGCGGCGCAACATAAGCTCGATTCGACGCTGATCATCGTTACCGCCAAGCATGGACAGTCGCCGGTCGATTCCAGCCGCTATCAACCCAATGGGTCGCCCAACGATCCAGCCTCGATCCTCTCCTCGTTCCTGGCGGCTACGGAGTTGGAAGACATCGGACCGACGGAGGATGACGTAGCACTGCTTTGGCTGGCCGATTCGTCCCCCGCCAATGTCGCTGCCGCGGTAGCCGTGCTCGAGGCAGCGTCCCCCGCGCTTCCGTTGTCCGCCAACGTCGCGGGCATCGGCGAGATTTTCTCGGGCCCCGGGATTGCCTTGTACTACAACCCGGGAGACTCGCGTGCACCGGATATCCTGATCACTCCCAATATCGGCGTAACCTATTCGAACAGCGGGAAGAAGCTCGCGGAACACGGCGGCTTCGCGCACGACGACGTCAACGTGATGATGCTGTTGTCGAATCCCTCGTTCCATTCCGCGACCGTATCGAGCCCGGTCGAGACCGCGCAGGTTGCGCCGACCATCCTTCAGGCGCTGGGACTGGATCCGAACGCCTTGCAGGCGGTTCAGCAGGAGGGCACGCAGGTGCTGCCCGGAGTACCTCTGATGGGCAACTAGAACGCATAGCAGCGGCTCGGATCCTCACCCCCTGATACCGGGCCGACCGAACCAGGGCGGGCGTGGCTGAGCGATCCCGGCCGCGCCCGCCCCTCTCCTTTATACTTTGATCAATCCCTCGACGTTGCCGCTCGAGCGCGGGCGTCCGGGGAATACTCGATCGGCCTGCGCCTCGGTGAACTGCATGTGCGATCGCAGCACCGTCGCGATTGGTTCGCGGAAGTCGGTCGTCACAGCGAGATCGCGTTCCTGGTAGAGGCTCGCGGTCGAGAGCCCCGGCCACCGGCCGTAAACCTTGCCACCCTTCACGGGTCCGCCCATCACCCACATCACGTTGCCGTGGCCGTGATCGGTGCCGCCGTTGCCGTTCTCATGCATCGTGCGGCCGAATTCGGAAATCACCAGGATGACGGTGTCCTGATAGTTCGGCCCCAACGACTTCGCGAGGCTCGCAAGTCCGTCGCTCAGCGGCTTCAGATGTCCCGCGAGCTGGCCGTTCGCAGCGCCTTCATTGACGTGCGTATCCCAGCCGCC
>PMOH01000125.1:1700-2575 GCA_003161515.1 Deltaproteobacteria bacterium | reverse complement strand
TACGACGAAACGCGAATCAGCGAATTGGTGGCGTCCGGTGCGCTCGGCTAGTCAATCCGGCGAGCGCCGCGTGACGTATCTGAAGTAGAAGCCAGGTGGTGACGGCGGCCGACAACAGGATTTCCGATGAAGCACTCGTGTCTGCCATGGCCGGCGGCGATCAGGACAGTTTGGCCACGCTGAATCAACGTTACGGTCGCGCGCTCGGCGCAGTCGCGGACAGAATCCTGCACGACAAGGCCGACGCGGAAGAAGTTGCGGCGGATGTTTTGTGGCAGCTTTGGCGCGAGGCGTCGCGATTCGATCGGAGTCGCGGCTCGGTTGGAGCGTGGATAATGATGACGGTGCGAAGCCGCGCGATCGATCGACTGCGCGCGCGCAAGGCTCGCGAGCCGCGCGCCGACAATGCTGCCGAGGTCAGTGTCACCGACGATCCATCAAGCGAAATTCACAGCAGTGACCGACGCCGCAAGGTGGAAGTTGCACTCGCGACTTTGAACGACGGCGAACGCGACTTGCTGCGGCTGGCGTATTTCTCCGATCTTTCACAGTCCGAGATCTCCGAGCGTACCAGCATTCCGCTCGGCACCGTGAAAAGCAGAATGCGCGCCGGATTGATCCGGCTGCGCGACGCACTTCAAGGTAGTGTCGAGTAGGCACGATGGATCACGCGGAAATCAAAGACCTGATCCCGCTCAAGGCGCTCTCGCGGCTCGACGGCGATGAGGCGCGCGCGGTTGACGATCATCTGGCGGCACGATGCGACGAATGCGAGCGCGAACTTGCGTCATTCAACGAAGCGCTCGCGGCGATGGCGATGGCCGAGGGTGGCGACGACATTCCCAGCGATCGAATCTGGAGTCGTCTGCAAGCGC
>PMOH01000125.1:0-1690 GCA_003161515.1 Deltaproteobacteria bacterium | reverse complement strand
CTCACGCGGGCGCGGCTTTGCGATACTCGGTTCAGCGGTCGCAGCCGCAGTCGTCGCGATCGTCGTCAGCTATGCGTTTTTAAATTCGCAGATGCGCAGCGACACTTCCGAAACTTCAAATGAGATTACAGCGCTCACCGCCAAGGTCATCGAACTCGAGCGCAACCTCGATACCACCGGCGACCAACTCGCAGCGCTTCAGGCCAGGGTCGCCCAGACCACCGACCTGACTCTCGCGAGCCTCGGTCCGGACGCGCGCGTCGCTCGTCTCGCCGGTCTTCCCGCCGCGCCTTCCGCCAGCGGTACCGTCGCGCTCAATCACAGCCAGGGCACCGCGATGCTCGAGGTCAACGGTCTTCCGCCGACGCCCGACGACAAGCAGTACGAGGTATGGTGGATTGGCGAGAAGCAGGGCCCGCTGCGCGCAGGGATATTTGAACCCTTGAGTCACGGCTCGACGATCGTTGCGCTCGACCTGCCGCCGCCCGGAGAAGTCGTGCTCGCCAGCGCAGTCACGCTCGAGCCGCGCGGCGGCGTCGACAAGCCGAGCGGCGCGATGTACTTGAAGGGCGATTTCCCGCGTCACTAAAAAAACGCGCCTGCAATCCGATTCGCGCTCACACTCGTATCTTGGGCATGGACCCGAACGAAACTGCCTTCGACCTCGATCGTTACCTCCGCGTTTGCGGCGCGACCAAGCCCGAGTGTTTCGATTGGACGGCGCCACAGCCGCGCCTCAGCGACGACGCGCTGTTCACGATCGCCTACATGATGGACATCGAGTCGCACACCATCGTCTATCTGCGCGACCTGCTATCCACCCGCGTCGTCCGCGACAACGAGGTCACCACCTTCCTGTCGTGTTGGGCCTACGAGGAATTTTTTCACTCGCTGCTGCTCCGCCGCTTCCTCGCGACGCAGGACGTTGCGATCGACGACCAGCGTTTCGCCGACTTGCGCAGTAGAACCAGCCTCGCCGATCGCTTCATCCGGCCCGGCATCGCAATCCTGTCGCGCCTCACGCGACATTTTCCCGCCGTGCATATGACTTTCGGTGCGATCAACGAAATCTCTACGCTGACCGGCTACCAGGCGCTGATCAGCCGCACTGATTTCGCGCACGACCGCTCTGATAGCCAGCGTCCGCTGCTGACCACAATCCTCGAACGAATCATCAAGGACGAACGCCGTCACTTTGCTTTCTACTTCAACCAGGCGCGGCGCCGGCTGCGCGTGCCCGCCGCGCGGCGGCTCACCGCATTGTTGGTGCGAAATTTCTGGACCCCGGTCGGCGTCACCGTGCGCGGCGACCCCGCGATGCGCCGAGTATGCGCTTACCTGTTTCCAGGCGATCGCGGCGTCGAGCGTCTTGGCGCCGTCGATAAATCGATCGCACGCCTTCCCGGGCTGGAATGGTTTGATCTCGGCGCGCGCTACGCCCGCCGCGTCCAGGCGAGCGAACAGCGAATTTATTTTCCCACACAGGCTCACACCAGCGGCTAGTCGAACTTGTCGCTTGCCCGCTCGCGCGAGTTTCTAGTATTCGGACTGAATGTTCACCGGCATCGACCATGTCGCGATCGTCGTTAGCGAACTTGAATCCGCGATCGCGAGTTACGCGCGCGCAGGATTCACGGTCGTTCGCGGCGGGAAACATCCGATCGGTAGTCATAACGCGCTGATCGCATTC
>PMOH01000440.1:8435-8971 GCA_003161515.1 Deltaproteobacteria bacterium | reverse complement strand
GCGGTCGGTCCGTCCATCAGCAGGCCGATTTTCTGATCGACGTAGGTGTAGACTTCGCCCTTCTGTGCGATTCCGGGAATTGGTTCCGGGATGCTTCCGATCGAGCTTATCGTCAGCTGAGCTCGCGCGGACTCGGCGGCCTCCTGCACGATTCGGACTTGTCCATCGGCGACTTCGGTGCGGCTGAAGATCACGCCCTCGACGGTGCCCTTTTCCGCGATCAGTCCGCTCGGTGCGCGCAGTTCCTGGAACTCGAACAGGAATTTGCGCTGCGCTTTTTCGAGGATTTTTGCCCGCGCCGATCTCAGCGCGTCGGCCCGCTTGGCCGGAGCGTCGGGAGGAATGTCCGACAGCGGCATGTCGAGCACGCGACGGCGATAGTACAGCTTGCACGGCGCGACACCGAGGTCGGCATACTTGAGCCCGCTCGCGTTCAGCACCGGCTCGATTCCCTCGCGCTCGAGCGCGATCATATCGGCCGCGAGGCCGCGCGCCTTCATCGCGGCCATCGTCATCTCGATTTGCAGCACTTTGAC
>PMOH01000440.1:0-8360 GCA_003161515.1 Deltaproteobacteria bacterium | reverse complement strand
TGAACTGGTCGGCGCCTTCGACCGGAAACGCTCGATCGCGCCACGCGCCGTGGGTCAGCACGATCCCGGTGAGTCCCCAACCGGTGCGCAGATCGTTGAAGTCGAGCTCGCGGCCCATCCGCGTCATCGGCACGTATTCGATGTTCGGATGGTCGAGGCGCTGGTTGATTTCCTCGTACTCGTCCTTGCGCTGCTTGACGTGCCATCGCGGCAGGCCGTCCTCGATTTTGCCGTAGGGACGCGGATTCTGTTCGAACACGATCACCAGGGCGCCGCGCTCGGCCAGGATGCGCGCGATCTCCGAGCCGGCGGTCGCGCCTCCGACTACGGCCATCACGTGGCGCGAGGATTTATTTTCTGCGTCAGTCATAAGGGTATATTTGATTAGCGTCTGCCGGTCTGCGGTGCAATCTCAATCGCACGCCTGGCTGTTTGGCCCCGATTCATCTTGCGCACATGAAACTCCCGTGATTTCCTTAGCTGTCGTGATGCGTGCGGGGTGGACTGTGTTTCGGCAATTTCCAAAAATCGCGATCGTGCTCTCGATGCTGCTGCTGGCGGGATGCTCCTACGCCGTGAGCGACACTACCGGCGCGGCCGTGGGCGAACAGCACGATTTGCCCTACACTGCCCATGATTCATTCCTTCTAACTCAGGACGTGCTGCGAGGCGAAGGCGTCCTGTTCGAGGTCAAGCCCGACGACCATCTGATCACGCTGTGGAAGGATGCCGACGTCGGCGCCGGCGCGCTCGGCAGCCTGGTCGGCAAGCATCCGCAGTATCGTTATGAGATCGAGGTGGTGCCGCTTACCGGCCGCAGCTCGAGGGTGGTGGTCAATGTGCGCGTCGAAGACATCCCCGACGAGGACATCGCCAAGTACAACGCCACCACGCGGCTGAATCTGTTCGCCAAAATAGACCAGCTCGCGGCGCAATACCCGCCGTCGGAGGGCACGCCGAAAGAGGGAGGCGTCAACTACGCACTGCTACCCAACGAGGATTTGAAGGGACTGGCGAAGCGGGCGACCGGCAATGAGGAGAATTGGCATCAAATCGCGCAGGACAACGGCCTCAAATCACCCGGAGACGGCGCGAGTCTGCCGAGTATCTGGATCAGGAACACTTTGCTGAGTGCGCCGAACAGAACTCCTTCTGGAGCCAACTAACCTTCGGGTCAATCATGCGGTCCGTAGAGTTGAGAATCGACAGCCGGAAAAAATCGATGCCCGCCCGAGTGGCCCAGGGCGGGCATCGAAATGATCTTCGCGCTATCGCGGAGGATCAGTCGTTAGGGTACGATGCTTCGCTTGCGTCGTATTCGGGGCTCAGTCCCGCGGGACTTACCGCCGCCACCACGGCCAGGAACTGTTCGAAGGTCATCTGGAGATTGAGGAATCCACCTTGGCAAAAGACCCAGCCGTAGTAATCCAGAATCTCGTCGGGGATCATCACCGGCAAGCGTGGCAGGGTTGAAACAACCGGAAACGGATGCGGTTCGCCCGGATTGATGTTATCCCAAACGGCAGACTGGTCGGGGGTCCCGTCGGACTCGACCGCGTTTACCTCTCGTAAGGGTACGACTTTACCTCTGGCAACCCGATTCATAGGCAACAATGCCTCCTACTACCCGAATCTACACTTCGCTAGCAGGCACCAATTCTAGACCAAGTACTGAGCCGGTCAAGGAGCAGTTTAGACATGTTTTCACCTAATAGCGAGTTTCGTGGGCATAAGTCTCAACCGGAACAATTGGTAACGAAGGGACTGGTTGTCGCCTAAGTAGTTGAAATTATTATGTTTTCTGTATATCAGGCTATCGTTCTCGGGATCGTACAGGGCTTAACGGAATTTTTACCGGTATCCAGTTCGGCCCATCTGATTCTCGTCCCTTGGCTCCTCAAATGGCAGGAGGATCCCGGGCTTGCCTTCGACGTCGTGCTCCATCTTGGGACACTTTTGGCGCTGTTGATCTTCTACTGGCGCGAATGGCTCGCGATGGTGATGTCGCTCGGCAACGGCAATCGCGTCCAGCGGCGACTGCTGTTTCTGCTGATAGTCGCGTCAGTTCCCGGTGCGATCATCGGCGTTCTGCTGGAGAAGCAGGCCGAGACGATCTTTCGATCGCCGGTCCTGATAGCCTGCACGCTGGCTACACTTGGCGTCCTTTTGTGGGCCGCTGACGCGATTGGGTCGAAAAAGCGCAAATTAGGCGACCTGACCCTGATCGACGGCGTCCTCATCGGACTGAGCCAGGCACTCGCGATCATCCCGGGTGTTTCCCGCTCCGGTGCGACGATTACCACCGCCCGCGTGCTCGGCATTGAGCGCGCCGACGCGGCAAATTTTTCATTCCTGATGGCGACGCCGATCATTGCAGGTGCGGGACTGATGGAAGCGCGCAAGTTCATGCACTCGGGCCTCACCCCACAACTCGGATGGGGGTTTGCGGCCTCGGCGGTTTTCGGTCTGATCGCGATCGCGTGGCTGTTGAATTACGTGCGAACCCACAGCTACCGGTCCTTCGCGATATATCGAATTGCGCTGGCCATACTCGTCATCGCGGTCGCGTTCGCGCGAGGGTAGTCGATGCCCAGCAACACCACGGCGAGTTCGATGCCCCCGGTCGCCGACGCCAACGAAACTGCTCTTCGCGCGCGCGCGTTTCAGGTCGGCCTGACGCTATGCATCATCAATACGATCATCGGTGCGGGCCAACCGGTCATCACGCGATGGGGCGCGGTGCATCTCGACCCGCTGCTGTTCTGCACCGGCGCTGTCGTGGTCGCGACGGCCTGTACGATCCCGCTGCTCCTGTTTACCGGCGAGCTGAAATTGATCGTTGACCAGCGTTACCGCCGTCGATTGTTCATGGTCGCGATGGCGGGAACGGTGATGACGAGTCTCACGCTCACCTACGGACTCACGCGCATCGGCGCCGTCGCCGGTGTGCTGCTGCTGCAAACCGAGCCGGTCTATTCGCTGATTCTTTCGACGATCTTCGTGGGCGAGCGTCCGTCGGCGCGCCAGATGATCGCGACCGCGACGATCCTCGTCGGCATCGGATCGGTGTTCGCCGGCGGCGGGTCGCTGTCGCCGTTGTGGGCGTCGGCGATCATCTTCACGACTCCACTCTTCTGGCAGGCGTCGCACGTGATGGGATTGAAGCTGATGCCGCCGCTGACGCCGACCTCGATGACCGGCGGCCGCTTTCTCTACGCGTCGATCGTGCTGACGGCGATGCTGCTAATCTTCCGCCGCGACTCGATCGTGCAACTCGCCGACCCAACGACGCTCGGCGTGATCGTCGTGACCGGCTTCTTCGTCTATTTCCTGAGCGGGCTTACGTGGTACGGCGCGATCAACCGGCTCTCGCTGGCGTGGACAACGGCGCTGGTGATACCGGGCATTCCGATACTCTCGATTCTGTTCGCTGTGATTTTTCTGGGCGAGCGTGCGACGACTCGCGAGGTCGTTGGGATTTTGATTTCAGTCAGCGGCGTGCTGGCTCTCGTCCTCGGCGCCGACCCGCATCGTAAGCTACCGGCGTCAGAAGCCGCCGAAGCAATTCACGAACCTCTGATTTAACTGACCTAGGAAAGTCCGGGCGTTCCCTGATAGCACTTGGACCGCGCTCTCAATCGAAAAGTTGGGAGAAGCGAACCTGATAAGCCGAAATTCCGACGCGGGGAGGCAATCGATGGAGTACGACGATATCATTGTCGGAGCAGGCTCCGCGGGCGCAGCGCTCGCTGCCCGCCTCAGTGAGGATCCGGATCGCAACGTCTTGCTGCTCGAGGCCGGCCCTGATTACTCAGTCGTCGAGCAGACTCCCGCCGACTTGCTGACCACCTGGATGTCCGCCGGACCTCACGACTGGGGTTTGATGGCGCAGGCGACGCCCACGCGAACAATCCCGTATCCGCGAGGCAAGGTCACCGGGGGCGGCTCTGCCGTCAACGGCCATATCGCGCTACGCGGAACGCCAGGCGACTTCGACGAATGGGCGGCGTGGGGCAATCACGAATGGAGCTTCGAGAAGGTCCTGCCGTTCCATCGCAAGCTCGAAGACGATCGCGATGCGCGCGGCGATTTCCACGGAGTCGGCGGACCGATATGGATCGAGCGCCCGCCCCCGGAGAACTGGCAAACGCTCAATCGCGCCTTCTTCGACGCGGCGCGTGCATTAGGATGCGCGGAAGTCTCTGACCACAACGATCCGCAATCCACCGGCGTCGGCCCATGGCCGCGCAACCGCCGCGGCGGCGTCCGCATCTCGACTGCTATCGGCTATCTTGCGCCCGCTCGTCATCGGATGAATCTCACGATACGGGCCGGCGTCCACGCTCACCGCGTGATCATCGAAAATGGCCGAGCTCTCGGTCTCGAAATCGAATGCGCGGGCGCGACGCAGCAGGTGCGAGGCCGTCGGGTCACGCTTTCGGCCGGCGCAATACATTCGCCAGCCCTGCTGATGCGATCAGGCATCGGGCCGCGCGACGAACTCGCGGCACTCGGCATCAAATGCCAGGTGAACTCACCGGGCGTCGGTCGCAATCTGATCGACCATCCGATGGTCTTCCTGGTCGCGACTCCCATCGCGGGAATTCCTCACGACCCGCAGGTGACCAATCCCATCGGTATCCGCTACACCGCGGCGGGATCCGATGAGTTCAACGACATGCAGATGTACATACTCGAACTGTTCGACGCGAATCTCTCGCCCGGACTGGCGCTCGACCTTCCGGTCCCGAGCGTATCGCTCGTGCCCGGCCTGCAACGTCCCCGCTCTCGCGGACGACTCCGTCTGCGCAGCGCCAATCCCGACGTTCCGCCAGTGATCGATCTCAACTATCTCGCCGATCCCGAAGACATGCGCCGGATGGCCGATGGCGTGCGCATTGCGTGGCGCCTGATGCACGAAGGTCCACTGGCGCCGATGCTCAAAGAGTTCGTGAATATGACCGCGGAAGTCGTGAACACCAAGGCCGCACTCGAAACTTTTATCCGCGAGAACTGCACGACGATCTTTCATCCGGTTGGCACCGCGAAAATGGGTCCCGATAGCGATCCGATGGCAGTCGTCGATCAATACTGCCGCGTGCGCGGGGTCGAGGGACTGCGGGTTGTCGATGCGTCGATAATGCCGAACATCGTGCGCGCCAATACCAATCTCACCTGCATCATGATTGGCGAACGCGTCGCCGATTGGATGCGCAACTCGGATTGACGGTAAGCGGCCCGTACTTGTGGGCGCGATTGCTGGCTAGAGCTGAGTGTCCACGCTGCTCACCAGCGTGCTGACGTTCGTGCCGGTGGCCTGGTAGCCCGCGAAGCAGACGACAGCAATCGCCGCGACAATCAGCACGTACTCGGCGAGCGTCTGACCGCGTGCGAAGTAGCCGGGCTTGAGATGCAATTTTTTGAGCAGTTCCATCGGGTCTCCTCCGTGCGTGAAAGCGCGCTTCGCCGCTCTGTCCCCGGGGCGATTTAACTGTTGGTAAAAACTACTAACTATATTTGCGAATACCTACTTAGTAGTAGAGAAATACGTCAAATAGACGGTTTATTTGTACATTCGACTAGCTAGTCTGATTTATTAAAAGGGCAATCCTTAAGTCAAACGCGCTTCACGCTCTTGGTACTACTGTAAATAGCACTTACTACCTATTAATAGCTAATAAACCGATCTACACTAATCAGGACGCTGGTAAATTGTCGCCGTTGCCTGTTGACCAATCTGATTGATCGGACGGGCGGTCGCAGCCGCCCGAAGACTCGCACGCCTTTCTGTCTTCCGCCGGTGATGCTAAATCCTGACGCATGGTCGACGAGTTGCTGACCGTCAAACTCTACTACGACTACAAAAGTCCGTACGCGTACCTCGCGATGCATCCGGCGTACGCGCTGATGGAGTCGCATCGCGTTCGTCTGCATTACATTCCTCACGAACTCGACGTTCGCGGCAGCTTCGGCGGCGAACTCGAGCAGCGGCCCGTGCGCGATTGGCGCAAAGTCCGCTACCTGTATCTCGACGCGCGCCGGTACGCGAACGCGCGCGGCATGATCATCCGCGGACCGCAGAAGATCTTCGACTCGAAACTCTCGCTGATGTCCGGGCTGTTTGCCGATAAGCACGGGCTCTTCCGCCCATACTCCGACCGCGTATTCGAGCGCTTCTTCAAACGCGAACTCGATATCGAAAACGGCGCGGCGCTCACGGGCGTGATGAAGGAAACGGGCCTCGACGCCGAGGCGTTCCAGCGCTACATCGCTCACGATGGTCCTCGCGATCTGTCCGCGGCGTTCGCGGCCGGCGAGCGCGACGGCGTCTTCGGCGTGCCCACTTTCATCGTCGATGGCGAACCGTTTTGGGGCAACGATCGCGTCGAATGGGTCGTCAAAAAACTCGACGCGATGGGGCTGAGGAGATAGCTGCCGAATGACCGAGTATCAATTTTATGCGCTCACCACCGTGGTCCTGTTTTTCAAGATGTTCGCGATTTCGATCGTTCAGGGCATCGGGCGGATAAACGCAAAACAATTCGTGACCGCTGAAGACGCGCGCTTCTTCGCACACGCCCAGCCTGCGCCGGATGAAGCGCCGATCGTCAAGCGCGCCGCGATGGCTTGGCGCAACGACCTCGAGAACATTCCGATTTTTTTGTTTCTCGGATTGATCTACGTCACGCTCGGATGCTCGCCGGAAGGCGCGTACATCTATTTCACTATCTTCATCGTCGCGCGGATTCTTCACACGGTCGCGTACCTCAACGGCTGGCAACCATGGCGAACAATTTTTTTCACGATCGGAATGATTGTGTGTGTCGCACTTTCAATCAGCATTTTGATGGCGGTGCTTTAAGCGATGAAACCTGTACCGGTCGGCGCCAAGGGCAAGTTCGAGCAGCTGGTCGAGACGAAGCATCTGGCGAGCGAACTTGATTCTTCTCTAGCCGCTGTATTGTCCACGCCGACAATGATCGCGATGATGGAGCAGGCTGCGATCGAAGCAATCAAACCGTTTCTCGACGCCGGCGAAAGCTCGGTCGGCATGACGATCGAAGTCAGTCATACTGCAGCGACTCCGCCCAGCCATCGCGCGCGCGCCGAGGCCGAAGTCACAAAGGTCGAAGGCAGACGGCTGGAGTTTTCGGTGCGCGCCTTCGATGAGGTCGAGCAGATTGGCTCCGGGAGCCATCGCCGTGCGGTGATCGACTCCGCCAAGTTCAACGATCGGCTCAAAACCAAGCAGAAACACTAGCGCCGACAGGACAGCACGATGGCTGACGAACAAAAACANNCGACCTCGTCGCGACCTACGTCGCGGGAACCGGCGACGACAATCCGTGGTACCGAGGCTCGTCGCCGCTCGGAGGGCCGCTCGCTCCCGCGCTGATCCTCCACAGCGCTGTTTATCAAACGCTCGGTTGGTATTTGCCCAACATCTACGGCAACCTCCACGCGCGTCAGGAATGGAGCCTGTTCGCGCCGGTGATGGTCGGCGAGCGGCTCACGACGCGCGCGGTAATTGTCGATCGCTACGTGAGGCGCGATCGCGAGTACGTCGTCAACGAAGTGATTGTCGCCAACGCGGCGGGACAAATCGTCTCGCGCAGCCGCACCCATCAGAGCTTCCTGCTTCCGGAACAGACGAAACGGGGCTTCGTCGTCGACAAGTCGCGCGAGAAAGATTCGTCACGCTCGTTCAAGATCGGGGAGCGCGGCGGCGGTCCAATCGACGCGCCGATGCGCCAGATCAACGAAGATATGTGCATGGCTTTTTCGGGACCGGCGCGGAATTATCACAACGACAAGCAAAAGGCCGTCGAGCTCGGATTCCCGGAAATCGTGGTGCAGGGGATGCTCTCGGTATGCCTCGTCGCCGAGTTGATGACGAAGCGTTTCGGACTCGGCTTCCTCTACGGCGGCAAGATGGATCTGCGGCTCGTCAACGTCGTGTGGGGCAACGACGTTACCGGGCCAAAAGGCCTGATCGTCGAGCGCCACCCCGAAGGCAAACGCACACGCGCCGAAGTCGAAGTATGGTGCGACAAGGCCGACGGTGCCAAAACGATCGTCGGCAGCGCCAGCGCTCTCGAACTGTAACGACGACTCGCACACGTGCGCGCGAAAGCATTGCTCATCGCGGCGACAGTGGCCCTGTTCGTCGCAGGATGCGCCAATAGATG
Source organism: Deltaproteobacteria bacterium (assembly GCA_003161515.1). Taxonomy (GTDB): domain Bacteria; phylum Desulfobacterota; class Binatia; order Binatales; family Binataceae; genus Binatus. Next base: position 171 of record PMOH01000440.1, on the reverse strand, counting down.
CGATTACGCGCAGACCAAATGCCAGTATCAATGCAATCGCAACTACCAGGTCTGCGAGCTACATGGTAATGAGGAATTCTATTGCCGAAACGAAATAGGTAATTGCTGGGTTGAATGCGACGTCACCCACAGCGGCTGCCATTCGTGGCTGTGAGTATTGAAGTGACTATT
>PMOH01000446.1 GCA_003161515.1 Deltaproteobacteria bacterium | reverse complement strand
AAGCATCCGGCCGAGCGGACCTTTGCCGACGACCACGTCGTTGAACGCTTGAAACGATTGCGGGATCTCCTCGGATGCGCGATCGACGATCGCCTCGAGCATGATGCGCCGATCGACCTCGTAGTCGCCGGCGAGCACACGTCCCAGCGCGGCTTGCGCTTCGGAGATAGTCACTTCAGTCAGAAAGCCGAGTCCGCCAAGATTCACGCCCAGGATCGGAGTGCCCTCCGACGCGACCATCCGCGCGACGCCGAGCAGCGTGCCGTCCCCGCCCAGCACAACGATTAGGTCGGCACGATCGGCGAGGTGATGGCGTTCGACGCCGTCGGCGCCGATTTTCTTCGCAGTCTCCGAATCAGCAATCGGGGTCTTGCGCCGCGCGCGCAGAAAACGGGTGAGGGTGCGCGCGATGGTGATCGCTTCGGGTCGCTCGCGCTTGACGACCAGGCCGACCGTTTTTATTGCGCGCTTCGCCGACGCCATCAGATGCCCATCATGCGCTGAAATTCGGACCGACGCGAAAGCATTCGACGTGCATTCTCAATTTCCCTGGGGGATTTTTATCTTGTACGCGGTGCCCGCGGCGGCTGGATTTTCCTTGCCGTACACAATGGCGACCGAATTGATGTAATAGCCAGTCGCGGATTCGCTGGTCTGCGCCTTGCTCGTGAGTACGATGATCGCATCGGCGCCGGTTTCGCAGGCCTTGCGCTGCACCGCCGGGAGGACGTCGGCTTCGCTCGCGTAGCGGTTTCCCAAAGCCTCGACGATTGCGACCCTGCGAAAATCTTTCAGCGGCTCGTGGCGCAGCACCGGCATGTCGCAATCGGGTGGCTTGGCGGCACGGCCCGAAGGCTCCTCTTCCGAGAGCGTAACCTGCGGCGGCAATGAAGCGACATGAGCGCATCCCGCGGCGACGAATGTCAGTATGAGGATCGCGATTCGCACGAGTAATGAAGTATCCACCGATAGGCGTCGCGGGCAAGAGCGTATAAAATCGCGATGCGCTTGCGTCCACCGAGAGGACGGATAGGGGCGGCACCTCACGATGGCAAACACAGGCAAATCTCGTCGTCCGATGCTGGGCGCGCATATGTCGATTGCCGGCGAAGTTGGCGAGGCGCTGATACGCGGCAAACAGGTCGGCTGCGAATGTATCCAGATTTTTACCAAGTCGTCGCGGCAGTGGGCGTCGAAGCCGCTGACCCAAGAGGAAATTGAAACCTTCAAGCGCAATCGGAAGGAAACCGGCATCGCGACTGTGATCGCGCACGATTCATACCTGGTGAATCTCGGCGCGCCGGACGAAGCGATGCGTCGCAAGTCGGTAAACGGAATTATCGACGAGCTCCATCGATGCGAGGCGCTCGGTGTGCCGATTCTCGTCGCGCATCCGGGATCGCATGTCGGATCCGGAATTGAGGCCGGCATCAAGACGATCGCGAAATCGATCGACCAGGCGCACGCCGCGTGCGAGGGCTTCAAGGTGAAGATCGCGCTCGAGATAACGGCAGGTCAGGGCAGTAACCTGGGCAATAATTTCGAGCAGATGGCACAAATATTCGACGCGGTCGTCGAGCACGAGCGTTTGCGGCTGTGCTTCGACACCGAGCACGCATTCGCAGCCGGCTACGACATTCGCACCCCGGAGGGGTATGAAAATACATTCGGCGAGCTCGACAAATATGTTGGGCTCAAGCGACTCGCAGCGTTTCATTTGAACGATTCGATTAAGGATTTCAATTCACACGTCGATCGACATCAGCATATCGGGAAAGGCTTTATCGGACTCGATGCGTTTCGCCGACTGCTGAACGACGAGCGATTTTTCGGCCTGCCGATGTGCCTTGAGACGCCAAAGGGTCCCGAGCTGAAAGAGGACGTCGAAAACCTGGCGACACTACGCAGTCTGTTCGCCAACTGACTATTTGACAGATGATTAAACGAATACTCACTGGAGACCGTCCAACCTCGCCATTGCATCTCGGCCATTACGTAGGATCGCTGCAAAACAGGGTACGTTTGCAGGAAGAATACGATACCTACTTACTAATCGCCGATGTTCAGGCGCTGACCGACAACTTCGAGCATCCCGAGAAACTCGAAGCGAATATCTTCGAAGTTGCGCTCGACTACCTCGCGGTTGGCATCGACCCAAACAAGTCGAAGTTCGTCGTCCAATCGATGGTGCCCGAGCTGACCGAGCTGACGATTTACTTCATGAACCTCGTCACCACCGCGACGCTCGAACGCAACCCAACTCTCAAAGACGAAATCAAGCAGAAGAACTTCATCAAAAACTTACCGGTAGGCTTCTACACGTATCCGATTTCGCAGGCGTCTGACATCACGATTTTCAAGGCGCATCTCGTGCCCGTCGGCGAAGACCAGCTACCGATGATCGAGCAGGCGCGCGAGATCGTGCGGCGCTTCAATCGCATGTACGACAAGGTCCTAATCGAGCCGAAGGCGCTGGTCGGCGAAGTGGCGCGCCTGCCGGGAACGGACGGCGGCGCGAAGATGGGTAAGTCGCTCGGCAATTGTATCTACCTTGGCGACCCGCCCGACGTCGTGCGCAAGCGCGTGATGTCGATGTACACCGACCCGACGCGGGTGCATCCGACGGATCCCGGCCACGTCGAAGGCAATCCGGTTTTCACCTACCACGACGTGTTCAATCCGGATAAGGCGGAAGTTGAAGATCTGAAGGAGCGCTACCGCAAGGGCAAGGTCGGCGACGTCGAGGTCAAGGAGAAGCTGTTCAAGGCGCTGAACGTTGTTCTGGAGCCGATTCGCGCGCGGCGTGAGCGGTTCGCGTCGAAGCCGGAGCGCGTCCGCGAAATAATCGTCGAGGGCACCCGCAAGGGACGCGCAGTCGCGCAAGAGACGATGGCCGAAGTGCGCACCGCGATGAAGATCAGTTACAAATTCTAGATCACTTTATTGAATGTGAAACCCGCGGTGGGTTTCACGCTTCCTTCGGCAGGGGTGACCCCTGCACCCAGTACTAATCGCGAAATGTCGAGGACGACATTTCGCTCTCAGGTTCTTTTGCGGAGAACCCGGTTAATACGACTTTGCGAAGTATGCGCGCTCGGTGGCAGGTTCGCCGCATACCAGGCATTTGCCCGCGATGCCGTCGTTGATGAGTGGGATCGCGCGGCACGTTGCCTTGGTCTCTTCGCGAATCTTCGTCTCGCAGACTGGATTGCCGCACCAATAGACGTCGGCGAATCCGCCGCCGCCCTCGCCTTCCATGTGTTTGCGAAACACCGCGTAGTCGTCGAACTTCCGCGTATTCGCGGTCATTGCGACCTTTGCCTGCGCGTAGAGACTCTTTTGAATCTCGTCGAGTAGTGTGCTGACTGTTTGCGCGATAGTTGCTAGCGAGGCCTTGCTCTTCGACTCGGGTCCCGACTTGTCGCGGCGCGCGAGCACCGCTTCACCCGACGCGACATCGCGCGGTCCGATCTCGATTCTCACCGGCACGCCGCGCATCTCCCAATCGTTGAACTTGAATCCCGGTGTCATCCCTTCGCGTTCGTCGATGCGCGCGCGGATGTTCGCCTGCAGCATCGCGTCCAGCGCTGCATGCGCCGCGGCGAGCACGGTCGCGCCCTCCTCGGGTTTGCGGAAGATCGGCACTATGACCGCTTGGGTCGAGGCTACTGTCGGCGGAAGCCGAAGTCCCTGGTCGTCGCCGTGCGCCATCACGATCGCGCCGAGCAGCCGGGTCGATACGCCCCAACTCGTCTGCCACACGAACTGCATCTGGTTTTGATCGTCGAGGTAACGAATCTCGAACGGCTTCGCGAAATTCTGTCCGAGAAAATGCGAGGTGCCGCATTGCAGCGCGCGCCCATCGCCCATCAATCCTTCGATCGAATAGGTCTCGACCGCTCCAGGAAATCGTTCGGCCGCGCTCTTGCGTCCGACAATCAACGGAATCGCAAGAAACTCTTCGACGAACTGGCGGTACACTTCGAGCATCCCGAGCGTCTCGCTCTGCGCCCCTTCGGCGGTCGCGTGCGCCGTGTGTCCTTCCTGCCAAAGGAACTCTGTGGTGCGCAAGAACATGCGGGTGCGCATTTCCCATCGCACTACGTTGCACCATTGATTCACCATCATCGGCAAATCGCGATGCGATCTGATCCACTGCGCGAACATGTGATTGATGATCGTCTCCGAAGTGGGCCGCACGATGAGCGGCTCCTCGAGCTCCTTGCCGCCGCCGTGCGTGACGACTGCGAGCTCGGGCGCGAAGCCTTCGACATGTTGCGCTTCCTTTTGCAGGAAGCTCTGCGGGATGAACAGCGGGAAGTACGCGTTACGCGCGCCGGTCTTCTTGATGCGGCGGTCGAGCTCGTCGCGCAGCGCCTCCCAAATCGCAAAACCGTCGGGGCGAAACACGATGCATCCGCGCACCGGCGAGTAGTCCGCCAACTCCGCGCGCAGGCAGATGTCGTTGTACCACGCGGCGAAGTCCTCGCTGCGCGGCGTTACCTTCTTATCGTTTTGTTTGGATTGCTTTTCGGCCATTCGTCTTGCGCGTCAGCTTTGATTATCGTCAATTGGTACAGTCTCCGGATAAAGGCGCCTCGAATCAACTTAGTCCGGAGCGTGCCCGAGGTGAAAGTCATGAAGCTTAGATTCGCCACCGCTACCGTCGGCCTCGCGATCGCGCTGTCGGTGTTGGTGCCGTCGGCGTCGGCGCAAAATAGTGCGAATCCGTTCGCGGTGCGCACGATTGAAGTTGACGGCAACGGCGAGACCCGTACCACTCCTGACACGGCGGATTTGGATCTCGCGATTGATACGCAAGCGAAGACCGCGGAGGAAGCCGCCGCCCGCAACGCTGCGTTGGCGACCAAGGTGATCGACGCGCTCAAGGCGAAGCTCGGCGACAAGGGCAAGGTCACCACCGGCGGCTATTCGCTGGATCCGCAGTACGACCAGCGGCCGAACGCGAAGCCGACGATAATCGGCTACAACGCGCAGAACACCGTGACGGTGAACACCGGCGCGCTCGACCTGGTCGGCGCGCTGATCGATTCCGCGATTGCGGCCGGCGCGAATCGCGTCAACTCGCTGAGCTTCAGCGTCAAGGACGACACCAAGGCGCGCACTGAAGCGATCGCGATCGCAACTCGCGACGCGCATGAGCAGGCCGACGCGCTCGCGTCGGCGTTGAACGTGAAGCTCGGCAAGGTCCTCAAAGCGACGACGGTGTCGCAAGAGCGGCCGATTCCGATTCGCATGGGGCGCGCGATGGCGATGTCGGCGAACGTTTCAACGCCGGTCGAACCGGGGGAGGTCACCGTGCCCGCGACGGTTTCTCTCACCTTCGAGATTGAGTAGGCCGCGATGCTGAAGCCTGGCGATCCCGCTCCACCGTTCGATCTCGAATGCGCGCTTGACGGGCGTACGGCGCGCTGCAGTCTCGCGAAAATTCCGTCCGAACTGGTTTTGATATTCTTCTATCCGCGCGATTTTTCGTTCATCTGTCCGACCGAGGTCATCGGCTTCAACAAAGCGCTCAAGGAGTTTGCCGCCGAGGAGACGACCATCGTGGGCGTCAGTATCGACAACGTGGACAGTCATCTTCGATGGGCGCGCGAGCTCGGTGGAATCGCTTATCCAATGCTCGCCGACCCCGAGGGCAGCCTCGCGCGCGCTTACGGCATCTTCGACGAAAATGAAAAGGTCGCGCTGCGTGCGACGTTCATCCTCGATCGCCGGCGCAAAGTTGCGTACTCGTCGTCATGCCCGTTGAACATTGGGCGCAGCGTGATCGAGACGCTTCGAATCGTGCGCGCGCTCCGCACCGGCCAACTCTGCCCTGCCGACTGGACGCCGGGCGTCGAATTCGGTCCAACGGGCCGCGACTTCTAGGGCGAGCTTGGCCACGGTCGATCCTGCGGAAAAAAGGCGGCTCTTCGAGCGGCTCTCAAGCATCCGCGAAATTGTTTTCGGCGTGCAGGACGGCGTGCTGACGACGGCCGGCGTATTGTGCGGGTTGAGCGGCGCCGTCTCGCAGCATTCTCAGGTCGCGCTGGCCGCGTTGGCTTCCACAGCGGCCGGCGCGCTCTCGATGGGTGCGGGAGCCTATCTCGGTGCGCGTGCGGAAGCCGAGGTGTTGCGCGCCGAGCTCCATCTCGTGCGCGCCGACGCCGCCGAAAAGCCGTACACCGTCCAGGAAGGGTTGCTCGACGAACTGTGCAAGGAGGGCCTCAGCCGCGAAGCCGCGTTTCGCGTCGTCCGGCTGCTCAGCACCGCGCCCAGGGCCCTTGAATCGACCGCCGAGGCAAAAATGTTCGGGCTCGGCGGCGCGGTGCTCGGTAAGCCAGCGCTCGATGGCGTCGTGATGGGAATCGCGTTTCTGGTCGGCGCGGTCGTCCCGCTATTGCCGTACATGCTGATCACGGCTCAGCGCTATGACCTTGGCGCCGCGCTCCTCGCAACTGCGTTCACCTTGTTCGGTGTCGGCTACTTCGAGGGATGGCTGGCGCATCGCAGCGATCGCTGGCGGTCGGGAATTCGCTTTCTTACAATTGCGCTGATCGCGGCGGCCGCCGGCTACGCGATCGGGCTCGCGATCTCGCCACTCGGTGCAACCGCAGGCTAACCTTAGTCGCGTGAAAATTCCTGCGTACTCATCGCTGGCCGCATTCCTGGCGCACTATCGCGCACTTAAATCAGACGCCTCTCGCAGCGCTGACGACGAGCGATTGTTCGCCGAAATGTCTGCGGTGATCGCGACGCTGCCGCCCGAGGCTCGCGCCGCGCTCGATTTCACAGGAGACAGTGCCAGCGCTCGACGCCATCGCGAGCGCGCCGAACTCCAGCTCCGCCGCGAGCTTGTCGCACGCGGAATCGTCGCGGGCTGAACGATGCTCGCTTACCTCGTACGGCGAATCGTTTTTGGCGCAGCAGTCCTCGTCGGAACGTCGATCATCACGTTCGCGATCGCGTTCGTCGTCCCCGCCGATCCTGCAGTTGCGATGGCGGGCGCGAAGGCCGATCCGCAAACTCTCGCGACCATCCGGACTGAGCTGGGTCTCGACGAGCCGGTCTACGTCCAGTACGCGCGCTATCTCGATCGCGCGATTCACGGCGACCTCGGGCGCTCGTACATCCGCCGCGAGAACGTGACATCACTTATCATCGATCGTTTTCCGGCAACTGCGTTGCTGGCCGGCGCCGCGATGGCATTGTCGCTGATTCTTGGAATCGCGATGGGCGCGATTGCCGCCGCGTATCGAGGACGCGCGGCCGACAACGTGCTGCTGGTCATATCGCTGGCGCTCGTGTCGATTCCGGTATTCTGGCTGGGCACGATGCTGCTGATCGCGGTCGCCGCCACTATTCGCTCGTTTCCGCTCGGAGGTTACAGCGGCGCGACCAGCTTGATCCTTCCGACGCTGACGCTCGCGCTGGGATCGGCCGGCTACTATTCGCGGGTTCTTCACACCAGCTTGTGCGATGCGTTCGATCAGGATTACGTCCGCACCGCGCGCGGCAAAGGTCTTTCGAGCGCCCGCGTGATGCTGCGTCACGCGATGGCGAACGCGCTGCTGCCGCTCGTCACTCTCGCCGGGCTCGATCTCGCGGGACTTCTTTCCGGCGTCGTTCTGACCGAGACGGTCTTCAACTGGCCGGGAATCGGCCGTCTCGCCGCCGACGCAATCTTCAATCTCGACATCCCGCTGATCATGGGCACTGTGCTCTTCTCCGCATTCCTGATCGTCGTCGTCAACCTGCTCGTGGACCTGCTCTACGCGTGGCTCGATCCGCGCATTCGGCTGGCTGAGACCGGATGAACATTCGCCGCTTCGTCACGCTCGAAACGGTCGGCGCCGCGATGGTCACCGTGCTGGTGATCGTCGCGGTGCTCGCACCGATACTCGCGCCGCACGATCCGACGATCGTCGTCGCGCCGACTTTCGGCGACCCCGGTGCGCCTTCACGCGCATTTCCGATGGGCACCGACGAGCTTGGACGGGACGTGCTCTCGCGCATCATCTTCGGCGCTCGAATTTCGCTGACCGTCGGCGTCGCCGCGATGGCCGTCACGATGACTATTGGCATCGCCATCGGTTTGTGCTCGGGATTTTTCGGTGGCGCGGTCGATTTTATCCTGATGCGCTTCACCGACTTGATGCTGTCGCTGCCGCCGCTGCTGCTCGCGATGGCTCTGGTAGCGGTGTTGGGACCGAGTCTGCGCACGATCTTCATAGTTATCGGCCTCGTTTCGTGGACCTCGATCGCGCGCGTGGTGCGGGCTGAAACTCTTAGTATGTCGAAGCGCGATTTCGTGGTGGGCGCTGAAGCATTGGGGGCTCCTTCACTCCGATTGATGGCCCTGCATATCCTTCCCAACGTTTTGCCGATCATTATCGTGATGGCGGCGCTGCGAACTTCCGACACCCTGCTGCTCGACGCGGCGCTCAGCTTCCTCGGCCT
>PMOH01000350.1:13364-30551 GCA_003161515.1 Deltaproteobacteria bacterium | reverse complement strand
GCGTCAATCGCGCCGTTGCCGAAGGTCGTGCCGATTCCGTCGATGCTCTCAGCGATGATGAAGACGTAGTAGTGATGCGCCACGAAATAGAGCAGGAATGCGGAGACGCGGAGGAACGCGCCCAGCACGAATGAGCGACGCCGGCCGAGCAAGTCGGCGAACGCGCCGGTCGGCACGTCGGTCAGAAATAGGACGAGGAAGTACGTCGCGAGGACGCTGTTTATCTGGAACTGGTTGAGCCCGCGCGAGTGCAGGAAAATCGGATAGACGCCGAACAGGAATCCGCCGGCGAACGAGTACATGCCCCATACCGTGTAGTATCGGCGAATGATATCGCGAATCGTCGGAGCGTGTGGTCGTGCCATTTCCACCGAAATTTACCCACCCAGTTATCGGCGCCAAAAGCAAAAGCCCCGGGGCTCGCAAGCGCCCGGGGCTTTTTAGAGCCAAGTATCAATGTCCGTCTCAATTCAGGAGGACCTTAATTGAATTGGGGACTCGACGTACATTACGACTCGGCTTCATGTTGCATAGATTATTCGAGTGGCTGCCTTTCAGTCAAGCGCGTTGTAGGGAAGCATAACAGGCTGTTCGGTTCTCAGAATTGCTCGCATCACGTAGCATTTGAATGTCCGAATTCTTCGCATGAGCAATCTGAACCTCGACCGCAGCTTCGACTTTCCCGCCGACGTGCCCGAGCCCGGCCTCGCGACCCGCGCGTGGCGCTTTTCCAACGTCGTATGGCTCGCGGCGTATGTGTATGTCGGTTACAAAGGCACGCAGCTCTGGACTCGCTTCATCGACGATAGCAACAAGAACGAATTGTACCGGCGTCAGGACCTTCGCGCCGCTCAAGCACTAAATCGCACAGCGCTTCGCCTCGAGGGTCTGCTGATCAAGGCATGTCAGTTCATCGCGACTCGCGCCGACGTGCTCCCTGACGAATGGGTCTCGACGCTGTCGGGCTTGCACGATCGCGTTCCGCCGCGTCCGTTTGCGATGATCCGCAATCAGGTCGAGCGCGAACTCCGCCGCCCGCTCGACGAGGTTTACGCGGAATTCGATCCGGTGCCATTGGCCTCGGCGTCGCTCGCGCAGGTGCATCAGGCGCGGCTTCATGACGGCCGACGATGTGCGGTGAAGGTGCAGTATCCCGGAATCGACGGCATCGTGCGCGCCGATCTCCGCAACATGACCACGGTGCTCTACTGGCTGGCGAAGCTCGAGCGCGACTTCGACTATCGGGTCCTGATGCGCGAGGCGCTCAAGTATATCCCGATGGAGTTGGACTTCATTCACGAGGCCGACAACTCGGCCACGATGCGCGCGAACTTCGCCGCCGATCTCAACGTCATCGTGCCTGAGGTCTATCGCGAATTCACCACGCGGCGCGTGCTCACGATGGAGCTGCTCGAGGGTATCAAGGTCACCGATGTCGCCGCGCTCGAGCGTGCGGGTATCGACAAGCATCTCGTCGCGCAGAAGCTGGTCGAGATTTTCTGTGACCAGGTTTTGCGCGACGGCTTTTTTCATGCCGATCCACATCCCGGCAATATTCTCGTTCAACCCGGTCCGAAAATCGTGCTGCTGGACTTCGGCCTGGCCAAGGATTTCCCGCCTACGTTCCGCGACGGCATCGTGCGGCTGACGTTTTCGATCCTCACCGCGAATCGCGACGGAATCATCGCCGCGTTCCATGAACTCGGCTTTCGCACGCGCAACGGCAATCCCGACACGCTGCTGGCGTTCGCCGATCTGTTTCTCGGCAGCACCGTCAAGTCGAACAAGGCGTACGCCGACAAGGACCTTATCGAGCAGTTCAACGAAGAACTCCCGCGCGCGATCCGCGCGAATCCTGTCGTCGAAGTTCCCGCCGACGTTCTGCTGGTCGGCCGCATGATGGGTCTATTGAGCGGACTGGGCAAATCGCTCGACTCGCAAGTCAATCTTTTCACGACGATCATGCCGTACGCGCAACGCCTGATGATGGCGCTGCCACCCGCCGCCTCATCCGACGCCGCCGCGAATACTCCTGCCGGCAAGTAAAATCCTATCCTCTCCTTGTCCGAGGAGAGGTCGTCGTAAGCCGCGAAGCGGTGTCGCCGGGAGAGGTACAACGCCAGACAGTTCATCCGCGTCGACTCGTCTAGTCGCAATGCGGAGACACTAGTCCGGCCCGACAGCAGCACAACTAAGCGTGTTGCGTTTGCCGGCGTTGCACCTCTCCCGTCGCTCGCCTTCGGCTCGCGCCGACCTCTCCTCGGACAAGTAGAGGTTAAGGAAATCGTCCAAACGCGAAGAAAAATCACGCGTTGTCGATTGATCTGCGCTTCGCGCTGGACGCTTCGGCTCGCGAGTAATACTTTCCTTTACCGTGATAAATGAAATCGAACAGGTTGCGCTCCGCGCCGCGCGTGCCGCCGGCAGAATTCATCTCAAACGACTCAGCAGAATAACCATCAATCGCAAGTCGAACTCGATCGATCTCGTCACCGAGGCTGACCGCGAATCGGAAGCGGCGATCATTGAGGTCATCCACCGCGCATTTCCCACCCACGCGATCCTCGCCGAGGAGAGCGGCGCGAGCGTGCATCAAAGCGACCATCGATGGATCATCGATCCGCTCGACGGCACCACCAACTTCGCGCACGGCTATCCGCAGTTCTGCGTGTCGATCGCGTACGAGCGGCGCGGCCGCGTGCAGTTCGGCGTGGTGTTCGACGCGCTGAAAAAAGAATGCTTCATCGCGCACCGCGGACAGGGCGCGCGCCTAAACGGCAAGCCGATTCACGTGAGCTCGACCCCAAATCTCGGCGCCAGTCTGCTTTGCACCGGATTCGCCTACGACCGGCGCGAGCGCCGGCGCTTTTACCTATGTTTCTGGGAAGAGCTGATGACGCGATCGCAAGGCGTGCGCCGCACGGGTTCAGCGGCGCTCGATCTCGCTTACGTCGCGAGTGGACGTACCGACGGATTCTGGGAGTTCGGGCTCCGTGCCTGGGACGTGGCGGCCGGCTCGTTAATCGTCGAGGAAGCGCGCGGCAAAGTAACCAACATGGACGGTTCCGCGCTCGATCTGGGCGGCGCGAACATCGTGGCGACTAACGGGCGGCTTCATGACGAGCTGGTCGAGGTAATCGCGCAGACGCGCCCCGAAGCAGACCGCCGGCACGCCGAAATGCTGCGCGAGACGAAGGCCTCGGCATAACCATGGCGCCAGCGAATACCAAGATTCGACGAGCTACGCGCGAGGACATCGACGTTCTCGGCGATATTTGTTATCGCGCGTTCGGTGCGATTGCGGAAGAGCACAGCTTTCCACGCGAATTCCCGTCGCTCGATGCCGCGGTCGGCGTGCTCACCTCCATGATCTCGAATCCCGGCTTTTACGGAATCGCCGTCGAAGTGGACGGGCGCGTCGCCGGCAGCAACTTCCAGGACGAGCGCGCACCAATCGCCGGAATCGGGCCAATCAGTGTCGATCCCGAGGTGCAGAACAGCGGCGCGGGACGCGCGATGATGCAGCACATGCTCGACCGTGTCGCTCAGCATCGGATGCCCGGAGTGCGTCTGGTGCAGGTCGCCTATCACAGCCGCTCGTTTAGCTTGTACACGAAGCTCGGCTTTGAGACTCGCGAGCATTTGTCGGTGATGATCGGATCGCCGATCAAAGAGACAATCCCGGGCTACAACGTTCGTGTCGCTACCGACGCCGACGTCGCCGCATGCGACCGGCTCCATTTCGCAGCGCATGGACACGAACGCGGCCGCGAATTGCGCGACGCGATCAAGGCTGGAACGGCGAACGTCGTCGAGCATCTGGGTCGTATCACGGGGTACGCGACGGCGATCGGCTACGGGGGCTACGCGGTCGGTGAGTCGAACAACGAGCTCAAGGCGCTTATCTCGGCGGCGACCGAGTTCGCCGGATGCGGCCCGCTGATTCCGTCGCGCAACGGCGAGCTGCTCCGATGGTGCTACAGCAATGGCCTGCGCCTGATGCAGTTGAACACCCTGATGAGCGTCGGCCTCTACAACGAGCCCCGCTCCCCGTTCATCCCGTCGATTCTGTACTGACTAGCGCCGCGCAATGAACAGGCCGGAGTCTTTGGTCATGCGGATTTCGCCGTGCGTTGCGATTTCGTTCTCGAGGTGCGTGCGCAGGGCGGCGATCTGGTCGTCGGTGATTCTGCGGCGCACGCGCATCGAGTTGATGTAGTCCATCAGCGGTGCGGCTTCGGTGATCACTAGCGAGTCGGGGTAGCGGTCGAGCTTTACCTCGCTGAAGGCCGCGCGCATGTAGGCCTCCCCGCTTTCGAGGCCGAAGCGCTCGGTGGATTCCGTCATTCGCGCGATCGAAAAGAACCGCGCCGCGAGCTCGTTCATCTCCTTCATGTTCGCGCGGCCCATCGTGGCCGCGTAGCAGAAGCCCGATGGCTTGAGCACGCGCCTGACCTCGGCGAGCGCGCGCGGGATGTCGGGCACATGATAGAGCATGTGATTCGCGATCACCGCGTCGAACGATTCGTCGCGAAACGGGATCGCTTGCGCATCGGCCTGCATGTAGGCGAACGAATGCCCGAGGCGCGCAACGTGCGCGCGCGTTTCGCGCAGCATTCCGTCGGACATGTCGGTTAGAATGACGCGCCATCCGGGCGGCACCTTGACCGCGCCGCGCCATAGCAGACCGGTGCCGCAGCCGAGCTCGAGCACGCGCGCGTTTTCAGGAATCTGAATCCGATCGTGGATCCATCGCATCTGGCCGTAGCGATTGGTGCTGAAGCGCTGATGCAGTCGAATTCGCGCCGACAGATTCGAGCCGTCCTTATATTGTTCGCGCAGGATTCGCGCGGAGTCGATGCCGCTATCGGTCGCCATCGCGACTATGTTGCCGCGTTCCGCAGGCAAGGATCAAACGATGGCCGCCTTGTCCGCCGCGTATAGCTGATGTAGTTCTGTCCTCTGTCGCACCCGTCGCCCCGGTAGTGAAAAGGACATCACGGAGGTCTCCGGAACCTCAGGTCCGGGTTCGATTCCCGGCCGGGGCATTCTTTTCTTCTACGACTGCGATCAAACCTTCGGCGGCGCTGCGGCGGTGAACTGGGCGAGGTCCGCTACATTGAGTTCCGCTTCGATTTGGCCGATCTGTTTGACCGCGTCACCGAAACCGTCATGGCCGAACTGCTGGTGCTCGATGTCCTCGAACTTGTCGCCCATCTTGTCGTAATCGCCCTCACTGAGCGACTTGTGCCACGCCGGAAAAATGATCGTGTCTTCGCGCGCGGTATGCTGCTGGTACATGAGGACGAACGAGTCGAACGCGTCGGGCAAACCTCGCGATTCTGTCAGCTTCTGTCCGGCGGTCTGCGACATGATGAAATCCGTGACTTCGCGCCCGCGCCGATGCTGCGCGAGCAGAATGTCGACATAGCGCGCAAGTTCGTCAGTCTTTCCCTTGACCGCGGGGAAGATGAAAGGCTCCTCGAGCCGGCGTTCGTGATAATCCTCGCCGAACTGGCGGAACAGCACTGCGGTTTTGTGGAGCGCAGCGGGAGAAACGCTGGCCGGATCGGTTCGCAGCTTGGGCGCCGCGAGAAAATAAACCAGTAACGCCCGCCTCAACACGCCGTGCTCACGCATCAGGTCTTCGTTGGCGCTGACGTCCTCACCTTTTTCCCCCAGCGCCTTACACCCGGCGAGCGGGAGAGACCCTGCAAAGACGGTGGCCGCTCCAAGCGCGACAACGAACTCTCTTCTTGTTTTCATCTGAATCCTTCTGCAAGTGATGGCGGTTACGAAGGAAAGAAATCTCAACGCACCTTCATCTATTTTTCTGCGTCCATTGGATCGAGGCAAATTTGTGCGCGATCGATCACGCCGGGAATATCGGCCCGCTTCCGTGGTAGTCCGCAGCTTCCGATCGTAACGCGCGGACCCGAGCGCGACGATTCGAGTTCGACGCAGAGGGTTGTTGCGCGGGTTCTGATACAATCAGGGCAACGGGATCGTTTGCCGCATCGCGTTGCGTGCCCTGACTCTACGCGGCTTGCGGTTTAGATTCGTCCCGTGACCGGTTGTCCGGATCGAGAGGGAAGTTGAGCCTGTTCTATCTCCGCGCGCCTAAAACACCGCCGCCCGGTCTAGCGCGTACCGAAGAACCGATTCGAGCTGAGCTCTTCAGCGTCGAGCGGCTCGAGCAGCATGGCGAGACGCTGGCGGTCGCGCAGCGCGTCACCGATCGGCCGGGACGCGGAAGCCCGATGGCGGCGCGCGTGCGCGACAATGGGCGAGTGCTGCTCGACGCCTACCGGAGTATCGCGGGGGCAATCCGCGAGGAGCGCGCGATTACGCCGGCGGCCGAGTGGCTGGTCGATAATTTTCACGTGGTCGAAGAGCAGATTCGTGAAATCCGCGACGACCTGCCGCGCGGGTTCTATCGGCAACTACCCAAGCTCGCTGAGGGTCCGCTGGAAGGTTATCCGCGCGTGTTCGGGATCGCGTGGGCCTACGTCGCGCATACGGACAGTCACTTCGACCCGCAGACGCTCGCCCGCTTTGTGCAGGCCTATCAACGCGTGCAGCCGCTGACTATCGGCGAGCTGTGGGCGGTCGCGATCACGCTTCGAATCGTGCTGGTAGAAAACCTGCGGCGCGCGGCCGACCAGATTGGCGTGAGCCGTGCGGAACGTCAGCGCGCCGACTTGTTGGCCGACAGGCTCTTGGGAGCGAATGGCCGCGACGCGGAACCGGCCGAGGTCGTGTGCAAGGATTTCGAGCGGTCGCCGGTTCCAGCGGCATTCGCAGTGGAACTGGTGCAACGCCTGCGCGATCAGGATGCCAAAGTGGCGCCGGCGCTGCATTGGCTGGACAGGCGGCTGGCGGCGCAGGGCACTACCGCCGACGACGTCGTCCGCGAAGTGCATCAGGGCCAGGGCGCGGTGAACGTCACGGTCCGCAACGTGATCACGAGCATGCGGCTGATGTCGGCGGTCGTGTGGGAGGACTTCTTCGAGAGCGTGAGCGCGGTCGATGCGGTCCTGCGCGCCGACAGCGACTTCGCAGGGATGGATTTTGCGACGCGCGATCGCTATCGGCATGCGATTGAAAAACTAGCGCGAGGTTCGAGGCACACCGAAATCGAGGTCGCACAAGGCGCGATCGATTTGGCCAAGGGCGCCGCGTCCGAACAACCCAACGACGGCACCGTGGCGCGTCGCGAGCATCATCCGGGATACTACCTGATTTCCGAGGGTCGCCACGCGCTGGAAGTGAAGCTGGGATTTCGCGCGCCGGTCCACGAATGGATAGCTCGCGCCAACAAGGCTGCCGGAATCAAGGGATACGTCGGCACGATCGCTGTTGCCACGTTGGTGATCGTCGCGTGCGGCCTGGCTGCGATTGCCGACGCTCCGATCGGCGGATGGACCCGCTTCATTCTCGCGATGCTCGCGATAATTCCGGCGATGGATGCGGCGGTCGCGCTGGTCAATCGGGCCGTCACCACGGTCATTGGTCCCGCCGCGATTCCTGCGCTCGAGCTTCATGATGGGGTAACACCGAGCCTGCGCACGATCGTCGTGATGCCGACGATGCTGGCTACGCGCGCCGAGATCGACGAACAGATCGAACGTCTCGAAGTTCATTACCTGGCGAGTCCGGACGGCGAGCTGTACTTCGCGCTGCTTTCGGACTGGTGTGACTCGGCGACCGAAACCGCGCCCACAGACGACGCCCTGCTCGCGATTGCGCGCGCAGGAATCGCGCGTCTGAATCAGCGTCATGGAGCGGGACCGGCGGGCGCGAGATTTTTATTGCTCCATCGGCGACGCGTGTGGGACGAAGCTGAAGGCGTGTGGATGGGTTGGGAGCGCAAACGCGGCAAGCTGCACGAGCTGAACCGATTGCTGCGCGGCGTGACCGACACGACCTTCGTCGCCTCGGACGGACATCAGCCGGCAGTGCCCGAGGGTGTCCGTTACGTGATCACGCTCGATGCTGATACGCGGATGCCGCGCGGCGCCGCCAAGCGGATGGTCGGCAAAATGGCGCATCCGTTGAATGCTCCGCGATTCGACCACAAACTCGGGCGCGTGATCGAAGGTCACGGAGTTCTGCAGCCGCGAATCACCGCGTCGCTGCCGACTGGACGTGACGGATCGGTTTTTCAGCGCGTGTTTTCGAGCGCAGCCGGAATCGATCCGTACGCGTTCGCGGTTTCCGACGTTTACCAGGATCTGCTCGATCAAGGCTCTTACATCGGCAAGGGCATCTACGATGTCGATGTGTTCGAGGCGGCGTTGGCGGGCCGCGTGCCGGACAATACGCTCTTGAGCCACGATCTTTTCGAAGGGACTTTTGCGCGGGCGGGATTGGCGTCCGACGTCGAGCTGGTCGAGGAGTTTCCGTCGCGATATGACGTGGCCGCCGCCAGGCAGCATCGATGGGCTCGCGGCGACTGGCAACTGCTGCCGTGGATATTGGGCCGCGCGCACGGTTCCAACGCCGATGCGGCGACCTCGCCGCCGCGCGACGGCCGATCGTCGATCCCATCGCTGGGGCGCTGGAAAATGATCGACAACCTGCGCCGCACGCTGCAGGCGCCGGTGACGCTGATGGCCATGATCGCGGGATGGACGCTGCCGATATGGCCGGCCGCGATGTGGACTGCATTCATTATCGCGACGATCGCTACGCCGCCGATGCTGCCGTTCGTGACCGGAATCATCCCGCGGCGTCGCGACATCTCCAAGCGCAGCCATATTCTCGCCGTCGCCAAGGATTTCGTGGCGGGGTTGTCGCAGTTGGCGATGATGTTGACGCTGCTCGCGCACCAGGCGTGGCTGATGGGCGACGCGATTGCGCGAACGCTCTGGCGTTTGTTCGTAAGTCATCGGCTGCTGCTCGAGTGGAAAACCGCGGCGCAGGCCAAGCAGACCGCGCGGCCTGACGTGCGCGGGTTTTACGGGATGATGGCGGGCGCGTGGGCGCTGGCTATCTCGGCGGCGATCATCGTCGCGTCGGCACATCGGGGCGGCACGCTGGTCGCAATTCCATTTTTGATTTTGTGGATGCTGTCACCGGACATTGCGCGATGGGCGAGTCTGCCGCCGCGAATCGAGGGTACCGAGCCGTTGTCGGCAGCCAATACGAAGCTGCTGAGGCTGACCGCTCGGCGCACGTGGCATTTTTTCGAGCAGTTCGTGACGCGCGACGACAACATGCTGCCGCCCGACAATTTTCAGGAAGACCCGAAACCCGTGCTGGCGCATCGGACGTCGCCGACCAACCTTGGGTTGTACCTGCTGTCGATTGTCGCGGCGCACGATTTCGGCTGGATCGGAACGAATGAAACGGTCGAACGGCTGACGGCGACGCTCGACACGATGAAGCGGATGGAAAAGTTCCGCGGGCATTTCTTCAACTGGTACGGCACCAGCGACTTGCGGCCGCTGGATCCCCAGTACGTGTCGTCGGTGGACAGCGGCAACCTGGCGGGGCATCTGATCGCGCTGGGCAATGCTTGCCGCGAGATGATCGCGCGACCGGTGGTGGATCGGCAATGGATCGAGGGAATCGAAGACACGATCGCGCTGGTTCGCGAGTCGATTGGAGCGTTGACCGCAGATCGGCGCAGTTACACCGTCACGCCGAAGCAGCTCGAAGAGGTGCTCGACACGATGCCGCGGTTGATCCAGTCGGATCCGCCGACGGTAAAGGAAGTAAGCGTCTGGCTGGAGCAGCTTGCGGACGAGAGCGATTCAATCGCCGACATTGCGCGCGCGCTGAAACTGGAGCGCGCGGACTCGGCGGCGGACGACGTGCTGACGTGGGCTGAGGCGCTGCGAGCATGCGTTCGCAGTCATCAAAAGGACCTCGAATTGCTGAAGCCGCTGGCAACTGGCGCTCCGTCGGACGCAATTCCGAGGTTGGGCGATCTGCCGGACATATATAATGAGGCGGCGACGCGGGATTCGCCGGTTGACCAAGATATGGCTGCGCGCGCGAGCGATGCGGCCAAGGCGCTCGAGCGGCGGCTGACGGAAATCGCGGCGACTGCGAGCAAGATGCTCGACGCGATGAAGTTCGACTTCCTGCTCGATCCCGCGCGCCAACTGCTGTCGATCGGCTACCGCGTGACTGACGGGAGCCTCGATCCGAACTGCTACGACCTGCTCGCTTCGGAGGCGCGGCTGGCGAGTTTCGTCGCGATTGCGAAGGGAGAAATTCCGGCGCGGCACTGGTTCCGGCTGGGGCGCGCGATGACGCCGGTCGATCGCGGATCGGCGCTGATTTCGTGGTCGGGCTCGATGTTCGAGTATCTGATGCCGTCGCTGGTGATGCGCGCGCCCGTCGGCAGCTTGCTCGAACAGACCAATCGGCTGATCGTGCGGCGCCAGATGAAATACGGGGCCGAGCTTGGGATACCGTGGGGGGTATCGGAGTCGGCCTACAACGCGCGCGATCTCGAACTGACATATCAATACCAGACCTTCGGCGTGCCGGGCCTCGGACTCAAGCGCGGGCTGAGCGAGAACGCAGTGATTGCGCCCTACGCCACGGCGCTCGCGGCGATGGTCGATCCTACAGCTGCGGCGCAGAACTTCACGGCGCTGCTGAAAGCGGGCGGGCTCGGACATTTCGGCTGGTATGAGGCGCTCGACTACACGCCGTCGCGCGTCCCGGAAGGCGAGATCGTCGCGGTGGTGCGCGCGTACATGGCGCATCACCAGGGCATGACGCTGGTCGCGCTGGCCGACGCGCTTAACGACGGTGCGATGCGTTCGCGATTTCACGCCGAGCCGATAATCCAGGCGACCGAACTGTTGCTGCAGGAGCGGACGCCGCGCGATGTGGCAGTGGCGCGGCCGCGAGCGGAGGAGGTCAAGGCGGAAGCGAACGTTCGCGAGGCTGCTCCGCCGACGGTTCGCCGCTTCAATTCTCCGCACGATCTGATTCCGCGCACTCATCTGCTATCGAACGGCAACTACACTGTGATGATCACGGCGGCCGGATCGGGCTTTAGCCGATGGCGCGATATGGCGGTCACGCGATGGCATGAGGACGTCACCTGCGATTCGTGGGGCAGCTACATTTTCGTGCGCGACGTGAACAGCGGCAAAGTGTGGTCGGCGGGGTTTCAGCCGGCGGGGATCGAGGCGGACAGTTACCAGGTCGAATTCTCGGAGGACCGCGCGGTGATCGTGCGGCGCGACGGCACCATGACGACGACGCTCGAGGTCGCGGTGTCGGCCGAGGACAACGCGGAAGTGCGGCGCGTCTCGATTTCGAATCTCGGCAACCGCGTCCGCGAAGTCGAGTTGACTTCGTACGCGGAAATCGTGCTCGCGACCGAGGCGTCGGACACGGCGCATCCGGCATTCTCCAAGATGTTCGTGCAGACCGAGTTCGACGCCGAGGTTGGCGCGATACTGGCGACGCGACGGCTGCGCTCGCCGAACGAAGTGCCGGTCTGGGCGGCGCATCTCGCGGTGGCCGAGGGCGAGTCGGTGGGCGAGATACAGTTCGAGACGGATCGCGCGCGATTTCTCGGCCGCGGCCGCGATGTTTGCGACGCCGTGTCGGTGATCGACGGGCGTCCGCTGTCGGACACCGTCGGCACAGTGCTCGATCCGATCTTCAGCGTTCGCCGGCGGCTGCGAATCCCGGCGGGAGCGACGGCGCGCGTCGCATTCTGGACGATCATCGCGCCGACGCGGGCCGACGCGCTCGACCTCGTCGATAAGCATCGCGACCCGAGTGCGTTCGATCGCGCGGTGACGCTCGCGTGGACGCAGGCGCAGGTGCAATTGCATCACTTGGGCGTTGATGCGGACGAGGCGCATCTTTTTCAACGTATCGCCAATCGCGTGCTGTATTCTGATCCGACGCTGCGGCCTTCGTCCGACCTGCTGCGGCGCGGCGAGGGTGGACAGTCGAAGCTGTGGCCCGCCGGCATTTCCGGCGATCTGCCAATCGTGCTGGTTCGTATCGACGAAACCGAGGACCTGGAGATCGTGCGCGAGTTGGTGCGCGCGCATGAATATTGGCGGATGAAGTGGCTGGGGGTGGACCTGGTAATCGTCAACGAACGACCGCCGTCGTACCATCAGGAATTGCAGGGCGCACTCGAGGGCATGGTCCGGACTATTCCGTCACGATCCGAGGGTGCGAGTGCGCCAGGAAATGTGTTCGTGCTGCGGGCTGACCTGGTTTCGGCCGAGCTCAGAAGTGTGCTGCAGACCGTGGCCCGGGCGGTGTTGCTGAGCCGCCGCGGCAGGTTGTCCGATCAAGTCAAACGGTTGGAGATGTTCGCGCCGGCGACAAGTCCGCCACTGCGGCGGACTCGCGTGATGCAGCGAGTCGCGTCCTCGACGCCTCGGCGTGAGCTCGAATTTTTTAACGGTCTCGGCGGATTTGCCGAGGACGGCCGCGAGTACGTGACGATCCTTGGCGAGGGGCAATGGACGCCGGCGCCGTGGATTAACGTGATCGCGAATCAATCGTTCGGCTTCCAGGTCTCGGTCGAAGGCAGCGGCTACACGTGGGCGATCAACAGCCAGCAGCATCAGATTACGCAATGGTCGAACGATGCGGTCAGCGACCGGCCGGGCGAGGTGCTTTACGTTCAGGACCTCGAGACCGGCGAGCTGTGGGGACCGACTGCACTTCCGATCCGCGAAGATTCGGCGCCCTACGTGGTTCGTCACGGGCAGGGCTACACTGTGTTCGAGCACACCTCGCATGGCGTCGCGCTCGAGCTGACGCAATATGTGCCGGTGGACGACTCGGTCAAGATTTCGACGCTGAAAATCCGCAATCTCTCGCCGCGTCCTCGGCGATTGTCGGTAACCGCATACGTGGAATGGGTGCTGGGCACGTCGCGCGGCGCGTCCGCACCGTACATCGTCACGGAGATCGAGCCCGAGACCCGTGCGATACTGGCGCGCAATTCTTTCAGCGTCGAATACGGGAACCGAACCGCCTTCGCGGATTTGCGCGGCAAGCAAACCTCGTCAACTGCGGACCGGACCGGGTTTCTCGGCCGTAACGGCACGCTCGACAATCCCGCGGCACTCGCCGCCGGCAATCCGCTCGTTGCAAAATCCGGCGCCGCGATGGATCCGTGCGCCGCGCTGCAAACGACGCTCTCTCTCCGGCCCAACGCCGAGACCGAAGTCAGTTTCCTTCTCGGCGAGGCGGCGAGCAGGACCGATGCGATAGCGGCGATCAAAAAATATCGCACCGCCGACCTCGATTCGGCGCTGACCACGGTCAAACAATACTGGGACGACTTGCTGGGCACGGTCCAGGTCAAGACGCCCGACCGCTCGATGGACATCATGCTCAACCGGTGGCTGCCGTATCAGACGCTGGCGTGCAGAGTGTGGGCGCGGTCGGCATTTTACCAGGCGAGCGGCGCGTACGGCTTTCGCGATCAGCTTCAGGACGTGATGGCGTTGACGGTGGCGCGGCCTTCGATCGCGCGCGAGCATCTGCTGCGCGCGGCGTCGCGCCAGTTCGTCGCCGGCGACGTGCAACATTGGTGGCTGCCGCCCGCGGGCCAAGGAGTCCGCACGCGCATCGCCGACGATCGAGTCTGGCTGGCGTACGCGGTCGCTCATTATATAGAGGCGACCGGCGACGCCGGCATCCTCGACGAAAAGATTCCATTCCTTGACGGCCCGGAACTGCATCCCGGCGAAGTAGAATCGTTTTTTCAGCCGACGGTTTCCGAGCAGAGCGGTACGCTGTTCGAGCATTGCGCGCGCGGTCTCGACCAAAGCCTCGCGGTCGGGGTTCACGGCATCCCGCTGTTCGGGTCGGGCGACTGGAACGATGGCATGAATCGCGTCGGCGAATTGGGCAAGGGAGAGAGCGTCTGGCTCGGATGGTTCCTCTACACGACGCTGCAACAGTTTGCCCCGTTGGCGGATGTTCGCGGCGATGCTGCGCGCGTTTCGACGTGGCGAGGACATGCGACCGCGCTTGCGGCGTCGCTCGAGCGCGACGGATGGGACGGCAACTGGTATCGGCGTGGTTACTACGATGACGGCACGCCGCTCGGCTCAGCCGGCAATCTTGAATGCCGAATCGATTCGATCGCGCAGTCGTGGAGCGTAATCTCCGGCGCGGCGAGCCCGGATCGTGCGGCCACGGCGATGGCGTCGGTCGATGAATACCTGGTCAAGCGCGAGGACGGCCTCGTCTTGCTGTTCACGCCGCCATTCGATCACACGCCGCTCGACCCGGGTTACATCAAGGGCTATCCGCCGGGCATCAGGGAGAACGGCGGACAGTACACGCACGGCGCGCTGTGGTCCGTGATCGCATTTGCGATGCTGGGTGACGGCGACAAGGCGGGCGATCTGTTCTCGATCCTGAACCCGATCGATCACGCGAACACGCGCGCAGGGATCCATCGCTACAAAGTCGAGCCCTACGTCGTGTGCGCCGACGTTTACTCGATGCCGCCGCACGTCGGGCGCGGCGGATGGACCTGGTACACGGGATCGGCGGGTTGGATGTATCGCGCGGGCCTCGAATGGATTTTGGGCTTTCGTCTGCGAGGCAAAACGCTGCTGATCGATCCATGCATCCCGAGAAAATGGCCGGGCTTTGATATTGTCTATCGACACGGATCGGCGCGCTATGAAATCGCGGTCACCAACCCGCACAACGTCAGTCGCGGAGTAAGCAGCGTCGAGCTGGACGGCAAATTGCTCGCGCAACGACCGGCGCAAATCGAACTCGCCGACGACGGCGTCACGCACCGGGTGAAAATCGTACTCGGCTGATCCTTTAGTCGCCCCGAATCCGGGCGTCGAGTGACCATGATCCGGCGCCGACGCTGAGCAGGAAGAGCAAGCCCATCGTCATCGCGAAATCCGCGCGCGCGTCGCTCACCATGAACCAGAAGCCCTGGTTGGAATGGAACAGCTCGGGAATCTTGGTGGTCGCGATTGCCGTTAGAATTACGATCAACAACGGCGCGCTCGCGAGCCTGGTGGCCAGCCCGAGCGTGACTAACAATCCGCAGACGATCTCGAAGGCGCCGACGAAGTGAGCTGTGAAGGCCGGCATCGGAAATCCAATGCGCGTAAACCGCATCACGCCCATGTGCGGGTCGATGTATTTCAAGATTCCCTGGGTGAAGAAAATTAATCCGACGGCCAAGCGAATAAATACAACGCTGCGAAGGTTGGTCGACATATCATTCTGAGCGAAAGCTGCTGTGATTGAGCCGAGCCCTGAGCGGAGCCGAAGGGGAAGAATCTCGACGGACGCTCTTGCGTCCGGCGCTAGTCACGCGGATATCTTCTGGAACTGATCCTTCTCGCGCGCGATTGATCACTCTGCCTCTTACTCGTCCTCGACAATTGCGACTGGGCGGACCCAGCCGGCGCTGCCGCCGGTGATTTTNNAGCTTCTCCATGTGGAGGTGCTCGCGCTCGCGGCCGACGAAATGCGCGGGGAAGAGCGCGTCGGGATGACCCTCGCGCAAGCCGCGCGCCATCGTGGCGAACGACACGTCCATCGCGATCGCGTCGATGCCTATAAGCTTCACGCCCTGGTCGAGAATAAAATTCTGGCCCGCGACCGACAGTCCCGCCTGCCGGCGCACGTATTCATCGACGTTGTCGAGATACTGGTCGCTGCCGGTCCACAGCAGCACGATATCGAGCGGCTTGAGCGTGTACTCGATTCGCGCAAGCTCGCCCTTGATGTCCTCGACGCTGATGTCCTCACCTTCGCGATGCCGAAAATCCAGCCGGACGCCGTCGCCGTAACACCATTCCAGCGGGATCTGATCGATCGTACGCGCGGGGCGGCCTTCGCACAGCGGCCCGAAATGCCACGGCGCGTCGATGTGATTCCCCGCATGACCGGTGAGCGTTATCGTTTCCCATCCGAGCGCCATCGAGTCCGGATAGTCGCCAACATCCGAGCCTTTGAACAAACGCAACATCGCACGCGCGCCTTCGTCATGGCTGACGCGTTTGAAACGATAATTCCACGGCGGATATGGCGCCGCGTCGAGCGGCACCCCGATGTCGATGATTTTCATTTTCACTGCGCGAGATTCTAACGCCGCGCGCCCCATTCTGTCATTCAGAGCCGCGGCGGCGAAGAATCCCGGATCTTTGCCGAAAACAATCATGCTAGGATCGCCGCCATGAGCGACACCAATGCTGCGCAAGCGTTCGCGAAACTGCTCGCGGTCGTTACGGAACTGCGCGAGCGATGTCCGTGGGATCGCGAGCAGAAACTCGGCGACACCCCGCGCCATCTGATCGAAGAAGCGTACGAAGTGGCCGACGCAATCGAGCGCGGCGACCCAATCGAAACCGCGGAGGAACTAGGCGACGCGATCGTGCAATGCATCTTCACCGCAGTCATTCTCGGCGAGGATTCGAAGCTCGATATCGCGACCGTCATTCAAAACGCCGCCGAGAAACTCATCCGGCGGCATCCGCACGTTTACAGCGATACGCGCGCCGACACTTCCGAGCAGGTCATCGAGAACTGGGAGCGGATCAAAGTCGATGAACGCGCGGGCAAGAATCCGGACGGCGCAAAAAGCCTCGCGCACGTCGGCCGCGGACTGCCGTCAATGATGCGCGCGGAGAAGCTCGGCGAGAAGGCGCGTCGCGCCGGAATGGACTGGGCCAACATCCGCGAGGTGCTGGCCAAGGCGCGCGAAGAAATCGACGAAGTCGAGGATGCGCTCGATCGCAACGACACCGCTCACGCGGCCGAAGAGCTGGGCGACCTGATGCTCGCGATCGCCAACGCGCCCCGCTTCATCAACCACAACGCTGAACAGACCCTGCGCGCCGCCTGCGACAAGTTCGTCGCGCGCTTCGACCGTGTCGCCCAAATTGCGGCGTCGCGCGGCCTCGATCTCAAGCAGATGACGCCGCTTGAAATCGACGTCCTATGGAATGAAGCAAAAGCCGCTAAAATGTAGCAATGAGACAACCGCCCCGCGTCATTTTTTGACTTCGATAATTGGACCCACGCGCGGCGGTTTAGTACATCGGATTTGGCCGGTTCCCATTTTTCAAAAGGGGGAAAGCGCCGATGGTGATTGACCGATTTTTATACAGGTTCTTAACCTACCTCGCGATCGGCCTGGTGATTGTATATCTGTGGGAGCATTCCGGACCGATCGAAGGCGTGATCAGA
>PMOH01000350.1:4873-13350 GCA_003161515.1 Deltaproteobacteria bacterium | reverse complement strand
GAGAAGCGTCATCGGCAAAGTCTTAAGCGCGCCGAGCGCAACCGCGTCGTTCGCACACGTGCCCGCACGTTGGCCAAGACCGCAGCGGAAACTATCGCCACCAGCACCGACCAGGCGAAAGCGCAAGAAGCGCTCAAGCAGGCGACCAAGGTGCTGTACAAGGCGATCAGCAGCGGCACGATGCATCGCAATACGGTGCGTCGGAAAGTCGCGCGGCTGTCCGCCAGCCTGCATCGCAAGTTCAACAAGAAAGCGTAAAGCGTCGCGCATGCGCCCGTTCTAGTCGGGCGCGGTCATCAGATCGAGGATCAGTCCGGCGAGCGCTTCTTCGCGTCCTTTGATCGTGCCGTCCTTGAATCCCGCGTCCATCGCACACGCGCGCCAATAAGCGCGTTCGAGTCGCGGCAACCCGTAGCGCCGCGCCCCTTCGATTGCGCGTTTCGCGAGGCCGCTTTGCGGCGGCAGTCCAAGGGCCGCGGCAACATCGCCAGGACTCCTTCGCGCCGCGATCATCGAGGCCGCGATCATCATCCGGCGCATCATTGGGATGATCTCGACCGCGAGAATCTCGAAGACCTCGCGCCCGAGCGCGAGCGCGCGTCCCAACTGCGCCAGCGCCGCCGACGCCCGGCCGCGCGAGACGCTCTCGGCGAGCTCGAAAGCTTCGGGCATGCGCCGCGCGCCCTCATCCAAGTCGCCCGGCTGCACCGG
This sequence comes from Deltaproteobacteria bacterium, assembly GCA_003161515.1. Classification (GTDB taxonomy): domain Bacteria; phylum Desulfobacterota; class Binatia; order Binatales; family Binataceae; genus Binatus. Next base: position 12,639 of record PMOH01000350.1, on the reverse strand, counting down.
CTTGCCGGGCTCGGCGAAAATCGTCACTTTGCCAAGCGTGTTAGCGACCGCCGCGAGGTCTCCGCCGTGGCGCGAAATAACCAGGTCGAGGGCGGCCGGCGACAGCTTCAATCCCAGCGTCTGCGCGAATGCGATCACGTACTGCTCGATCTGGTTGTCGAACGGACGCACGCAATTGACGAGCAGCGCTGACTTTTCGGAGGCGCGGCGGACCTTCGCGGGCGCGCTGTCTTTTTCGTAAAGCAGGATGAGATTGCCGGGGCCGCGCGCCGACTCGATTGCGTCAACCAACGCGGCTTCCGAGCCACCGCTCCCCGCCGCGCGCGCGTCGCCGCCGTCAGTATCGGTAGTCTCGGCTTTGTCGCGGCGCGATTTCAGGATTCGGCACGCAATTGCGCGCCGGGGCGCAAACAAATCGGGGGCGTTCAGTTCGTTCAGCACGGCGCCGTAATCGTCACCCGAGCCGATCTGGAAGCTCCGATACTGGCATCCTTCGGCGGCGAGCTTGCGCACGATCGAATCGAGAACGTATTCGCGCAGGAATGCGTGAGGGCCGAAGATCACCGTCACCGGCGGGATGCGGCGATCTGCGCCTGCGCCTCGAATATAAGCGAGCGCGGTTTCGAGCGGCATACGAGTGAGAAGCTAGAAGCCTTCGGCCATTTGAGCGTAGAGGTTCTGCGCGAGCCGCTGCATCATCACGTCGCGGTAGGCCGACGTTTCCGCTTGCGCAGTCTGGATGTCGGTCAAATTTGCGACATCGTTGGCGCGCAGGTTCTGCTGCAGGAAAGTTGGGGTCGTGGCCACGGTGGTCTGCGGTACGACCGGAGTGTGTTCGCCGGCGCTGACGCTGTGCGTCGTCCAGATTGTTTTCTTGGCGTGGAGATCTCTAAGCGACGCCGCGACCACGATGTTCTGAGTGTATTGGGTCGGCTCGAGCGCTGAGTTGAAGTTCGTAGGTGTCTGACTGACGAACCGGACGTCGCCCGAGAGCTCGAGATCGGCGGCCGCCGCACTATCGACGACCTTGAGCCGGCGATGCAACGCGATCTCATCCTTGATGTAGCGCATCACCTCGTCGTTGACTCCGGTCACGCGCGTGCTGTTCGTGAATAGCGAGACGTAAATCGTGTTGGCGCCCTGCGGCAACGCGTCGCCCGAAGCGGCGAAGTGATAGCCGCATCCCGAAAGAAAAAGGCCCGCGACGATTACTAAGCCGAGCAGCCTACTCGGCCTTGGATAACGTGACATCCTCACCCTTCTGCTTGAGCCCCAGCCGTCCCGCGATTTCATCCAGCACCCCGTTGACGAAGCGTCCCGACTCGATGTCGCCGTAACATTTCGCCAGCTCGATTGCTTCGTCGATGGTAACGCGGGTTGGAATGTCCTCCATCCTGAGCAATTCGTAAAGCGCAATGCGCATGACGTTGTGATCGACGCGCGACAGGCGCTTGACCGACCAATGCTCGAGCGCGTCCGCCAGGTGCTTGTCGAGCGCGGGCTGCTCGCGGCGCACGCCTTCCATCAACTGCACGGCAAACTTGCGCGCATCGTCCTCGACCGGAAAACTTTCGAACAGCGCGGCCAGATCGTCGCTGCTGGCGCCGCCGCAGATATCGATTCGGTACAACGCTTTGAGCGCGAGCTCACGCCCTTGATGTCTAAGTCCCATAAAAAATCCACAGTCGCGGGCGGCGCGGCAGGCGTCAGCACAGCGGCTTACTGTTTCAAGTGATCAGCTTCAGTTCCGAGAACAGATGGCCGAGTTTTTCCTTTTTGGTTTTCAAGTACCCGATATTTCCCGCGTGCGGCGTGACTTCGATTGGCACGCGCGAGACGTTTACCCCGTAACGGCGCAGACTTTCTATCTTGTGCGGGTTGTTGGTGAGCAACTGCACCTCGCCGACGCCGAGGTCGCGCAAAATCTGCGCACCGATCCCGTAGTCGCGCAGGTCCTCCTCGAAGCCGAGATGCAAATTCGCTTCGACCGTGTCCATCCCATTGTCCTGCAGCGCGTAGGCGCGAATCTTGTTGCCGAGCCCGATGCCGCGGCCCTCCTGATGCAGATAAATCACAACGCCGCGATCCGCCGCCATGATTCGATCGAGCGCCTCCTGCAACTGCTCACCGCAATCGCATCGCGCGGACGCAAACACGTCGCCCGTGAGGCACTCCGAATGGAGCCGCACCAGCGCGGTGCGCCCGCCGCCGACCTGGCCCTTGATCAGCGCGAGATGCTCGCGGCCATCGACGACGTTGCGGAAGACGACCGCGTTGAGCATACCGCCGTCGATCGGAAACGGTTGCTCGGAAACGCGCTGGACCAGAACTTCGTTAGTCAGGCGGTGCGAAACCAGCTCCTTGACGAAAACTATCGGCAGAGAATGCTGGGCGGCGAATTCGCGGAGTTCCTTGAGACGCGCGGCCTCGCCGTCCTCGCGCAGAATCGTGCAGAGCGCCGCAACCGGACCCATCCCGGCCGAGCGCACGAGATCCACCGCTCCCTCGGCGCGTCCGATTCGCACCATCACGCCGCCGCTCAGCGCCATCAGCGGCAGGATGTGACCGGGCATGACGATGTCGTCGTGACGCGACTCTTCGAAGGCGACCACCGAGATGACACGCGCGCGATCGCCGGCCGAGATGCCGGTGGTGGCGCCTTCGCGCGCGTCGATCAGCACGCCGGCCTGCTCGTTGGAATCGCCGTTGTCGGTCGAAGGTTGCAGCGGAATTCCAAGCGCGCGGAACCGCTTCTCGGGAATCGCGACCGAGATAACGCCGCGAGCCTCGCGCGCCATGAAGTTGATGTCGTCGGGAGTGATTTTCTCGGCCGCCATCACGAGGTCGCCCTCGGCGTCGTCGCGCTCCTCCGCGACCATCACGACCATCTCGCCGTCGCGCAAGGTGGAAAAAATTTCTTCTAAGGAAGCTGATTTCATCTGATGCAATTCAACGATGGCGATATTATCACCGCATACAGATCCTAACCAGTGCGGGCGGCGCGTGGGACTACGCGTCCTTCGAGCAGCCAGTCTTCGCCGACTGGGCGCGCGGACAATTCTGTGAGCGCGAGCGCGTCGCGCACGGCGCGGGATTTCATTCCCTCGATTGCGGGCAGGCCGCCGCCGAGGATTTTCGGGGCCACAAAGAACGCGACGCGGTCCACGATACCCGCGCTCAGGGCTGAAGCGGCGAGATTAGCGCCGCCTTCGATCAAGACGCGGCACCATCCGCGATGCCCAAACTCGAGCATCAGGCGATCCAGTTCGATGATGCCGCCATGGGTGGCGACGGCGATGACCTCGACGCCGCGGTGTTCAAATCTCTCGCGGGCACGCGAGAGATTTGCCGGCGTGGTCACCAGGATGGTGACCGCGCGCGAGCGCTGCCGGTACACCCGCGCCGTCGGCGCGGTGCGCAGTTGCGCGTCGATGACGACGCGCACCGGGTCGCGACCGCCGGCGACCCGCGCCGTCAGGCGCGGGTCGTCGGCAATCACGGTGCCGGCGCCGACCATGACGGCGTCGCATTCGCGACGCCATCGATGGACCAGTTCGCGCGATTCGCGCGAACTGATCCATCGCGAATCGCCGCTGGCCGCGGCGATTCGCCCGTCTATCGACATCGCAAGCTTGAGGATTCCCAGCGGGCGCCCGAGTCGCAGCCGCGTGATGAATCCTTCGTTCAGACGGAGCGCTTCGGCTTCGAGCACTCCAGTCGTTACCGCGATTTTTGCGGCCTTGAGGATTGCGATTCCGCGTCCGCTGACGCGTGGATCCGGATCGACGCATCCGACGACGACGCGCTTGACCTTCGCCGCCGCCAGCGCGTTCGCGCACGGCGGCGTCTGCCCAAAATGCGCGCACGGTTCGAACGACACGTACGCGGTCGCGCCGCGCGCGAGCGCGCCCGCGTCGGCGAGCGCATTCGCTTCGCCGTGCGGACGCCCCCCGACGCTGGTGACGCCGCGACCGACGACTTTGTCGCCGCGCACAATCACGCATCCTACCGACGGATTTGGAGTCGTTAGCCCGAGCTGTTCCTGTGCCAGCGCGAGCGCCTCGCGCATGTAGCGCTGGTCCCGAATCGCGGCCGAATCAGGCGCCGTTGCCTTTCTTTTCACCGGCAGAGCGCGGCGCGGGCGCTTGCTTGCGTTGATTGATGAGGTCTTCGAGTTCGTGCATGAACTCGTCGATATCCTTGAACTGGCGATAGACCGACGCGAAGCGCACGTACGCGACCTGATCGATCTTGTGCAGCTCGTTCATCACCGCCGCGCCGACCGCACTGCTGGGGACCTCGCGCTCGCTCTGTTCGGTCATTGCGGTCTCGATGTTGTTGGCGATCTGCTCGATCGTTTCCATTGAGACCGGCCGTTTCTCGCAAGCGCGCTTGAGGCCGGCGACTATCTTGGCGCGGTCGAACGGTTCGCGGCGGTCGTCTTTTTTCACGACCATCGGCGCCGCTTCCTCGACCCGTTCGTAGGTGGTGAAACGCCGCTTGCATCCCGAGCACGCGCGACGACGCCGAATAAGCGTGCCGTCGTTCGCGAGCCGCGAATCGATGACGCGATTTCCACGATGGCGGCAGAACGGGCACCGCATGCTCTAGCTCCGGGTCCACGCGGCGAATCGCAACGGGTCCGCCGATCTGTAACGAGCGAGTTTTAAGTCGCGGGGCTTCAGCTCTTGTGAGCCTCGATATAGGTGACGACGTCTTTGACGGTGCGGATCTTCTCGGCGTCTTCGTCGGAGATTTCGATGTTGAACTCCTCTTCCAGCGCCATCACCAGCTCGACGATATCGAGCGAATCCGCGCCGAGGTCCTCGATGAACGAGGCCTCCGGAGTTACTTCGTCAGCGGCCACACCCAGCTGTTCGCTTATCTTCTCGCGAACTTTGGTTTCGATGTCTTGAGCCATCGTGCTCTAGTTCCTCCTGGCAGCGGGATCTAATTCGGCCGCCAATCAATATTCTAACATTATCCCACTGCCGCGCAGACCAGAGGTAACGGGCCGAGGGTCGGGATTAAATTATCAGGGGAGCATAAGGACTGAAAGGAGCGGACGCAAGGCAGCGATCAGGCCTGGCAGCGGATTTCAATTCATCCGCCTTTGGTCCGCTTAAGAGTTTTCCGGCCACCGCCTCTTCGATTTCGTTCTTCCACGATTTATTCTCCCGTTCTGATTCGTTTGTCTCGCATCTCGATCAGGTACTTTGCCAGTCGCTCAAAATACCGAAAATATGTGCGATCGTCTTCAGCGCCGCGAACCGCTCCGACTACCTTCCGGATGTGTTCATCTTCCCATGCATCAATGATTGAGTCACCCAGTATCTCATCGACCAGTTCCACATCTACAAGGTTGCGGTGAAAATACAAGCCGATCTCTTCGAAAAAACCCAGGTAGTCGTCGATCTCATCGTCGGTTAGAGGCTCTTTCTTGATACTGATTTGGCGCAGGTTTTCATCTTCGCTAAATTCTCGTCTGAATCGTTCGAAGCTCTGAATCTGAAACCTGAGCAGTTCTCTTTTCGTCGCTAGGCGATGGCTAACGAATTGCGCCGTTATTGCCGCCGCGGCGCCCACAATCGCACCCACAAGGCCACTCAGTAGGATCGGGTTCATACGTCAAACCGAACCCTACTCTTTTTGTCATGCTTTCTGAACCATCAGTCACTAGGCTTTCGCGGCGCGACCCGGATCCGATAATGCCTTTAACGACGCAAGGTCCTCGAGCGGGCGGACGCGGATCGTCCGGTACATGCGGCGCATCAGGCCCATCAGGACGCGGCCACAGCCGAATTCGATCGCCTCGGTGACGCCACTGCGCGCGACCACGCCCATCGATTCTTCCCATCGCACCGGCGAGGTTATCTGTTCGAGCAACAACGGCACGACGCGTGCGCGATCGTGATTTATTTCCGCAGTAACGTTCGCGATCACGCCAAATTTGAACTCGCCGACTTTGAGCGCGCGCAGCATCGGCTCCATTCCGTCGCGCGCCGGCTGCATCAGCGGACAATGAAACGGTGCGCTGACTTTCAACTCGATCGACATCGACGCGCCCCGCTCTTTTGCGATTTCGAGCGCGCGGCGGACGGGAGCAGCATGTCCGGCGATGACGACTTGGCCGGGCGCGTTGAGATTGGCGGGCACCGCGAGCTGGCCGTCCTCGGTGACCTCTTCACAAATCTCACGTACTTGTTGAAGTTCCAGGCCGATCAACGCCGCCATCGCGCCCTGCCCGGCCGGAACGGCTTCCTGCATCAGGCGTCCACGCTCGCGGACCGCGCGGACGGCGTCGGGAAATTCGATCGCGCCGGCCGCAACCAGCGCGCTGTATTCGCCGAGACTATGGCCCGCCGCGATTTCCGGCTCGCCGCCGATTTCCTTGCGATAGACCCGCAGCGCCGCGATCGAAGCGGTGACAATTGCGGGTTGAGTGTTGGCGGTGAGACGAAGTTCGTCTTCGGGACCTTCGAAACATAGCCTGGACAGCGGAAAGCCGAGCGCGTCGTCCGCTTCCATGAACGTATCGCGCGCGATCGGGAAGTTGTCCGCGAACTCCTTGCCCATCCCGACGCGTTGCGATCCCTGCCCGGGAAAAAGAAACGCCAGCTTCATCTATCGCCGGCGCCTCACGAATCGCTCTTCGGCCGTTCGGGCGAATGCGCGTCCGCCTCACCCTGCGAATGCAACTCGCCTGAGTTGTGCGACTTATCGACGCCCGGCGTCGTGCCGTTGGTTGACACTGGCGTCGCGGCTCCGTCGGTGGTCTCGGTCCGTGCTTCATCCTTTAGCGAACCGCTGCCGCGCGGTCGGGAGTGCGTCGATTCGTAATTGGCGCGTTCAATCTTTGGATCAACATGATGGTCCGCGCCATGATCCGGCGGCGGTTCGGCCAGCGACCCCGTACCGCTCGCCACGGGATGCGAGTCGTCGTGTTTGACCGCCTCGCCTTCCTTCTCGCGACGGTGCAAGCGTCCGCGCATCTTGCCGAACAACGCGCGGATACCTTTGCCAGCCGGAGGTTTGATCGGCCCGACGGGCTGAATCTTCCCGAGAATCTCCAGGATCTCAGCGTTCACGTGATGCACGAGTTGTTCATTGGCCGCGGCACGAATCGCACTGCGAATCGCCTTCGGATTCGAGGAACCATGCGCAATGATCGACACGCCGCTGACGCCGAGCAGCGGCGCGCCGCCGTATTCCGAAGGATCGAGCCGCTCGCGCATCGCGGTGAGATTTTTTCGCACCAACAGATACGCCAGCCGCGTGCGCCAATTTCCGCCAAACACGCCGCGCAAACTGCCGAGCAGGAACGACGAGAACCCTTCCATCGTCTTGAGCGCGACGTTGCCGGTGAAGCCGTCGGTCACGACGACGTCCGCTTTCGCGCGGTTGATGTCGCGGCCTTCGACGTATCCGATGTAGTGCACGTAGGTCGGCATCTGCTCGAGCATCGCGGCCGCGGCGCGGGTGTTGTCGTTGCCCTTCGAACTTTCCTCGCCATTGGAAAGAATCCCGACGCGCGGGCGCGAGACGTTGCGCACATGCCGCCAGTACACGCTCCCCATCACCGCGAATTGCACAAGGTTAATCGGCTTCACATCGACGTTGGCGCCCGCGTCGATCAGCAAACTGAATCCTTCGCTGGTCGGCACCAGCGATGCGATCGCCGGCCGATCGACGTAATTGAGATTGCCAAGGATCATCATCGACGCCGTCATCACGGCGCCCGAATTTCCGGCGCTGACAAAGGCGCT
>PMOH01000350.1:0-4856 GCA_003161515.1 Deltaproteobacteria bacterium | reverse complement strand
CGAATCGGCAGGTTGGCAGCGTCGTGGTCGGCGAGTTCATGCGCAAGGATCTCGCCGTCGCCAACCATCACGACCTCGATACCGAAGTCGCGGGCGGCCTGGACGGCGCCCTCAACGGTCGCCTTGGGGGCCAGATCACCCCCCATCGCGTCGAGCGCGATTTTCACAGCCGTACTACCGGTGCCTATTCCTTGATCTCGGCCAGCTGGCGGCCGCGGTAGGCGCCACAATGGCGGCAGATGCGATGAGGCATCACGGGCTCGCCGCACGACGTGCAAGTGCCGGGATTGACGGCGCGGAGCGCATCATGCGCACGGCGCATATTTTTTTTCGAGTGCGAACTTCGGCGTTTGGGTGCTTGCATGACGAATTACTTCCTAATGTTAAGGTTGAGCTTATCAGGAGCGCGGCAGTTTAAGCGACCGAATCGCGTCCAGCCGCGGATCGACGATTTCAACGCGGCAATCGCAGGTGTTGCGATTGAGATTCAGCCCGCAATGCGGGCACAGGCCGCGGCAATCCTCCTGGCACAGCGGGCGCGTCGGCAAGGCGAGCAGGACTTGCTCGCGAATCAGCGGGCTCAGGTCCACCTCATCGCCTTCATACAATGAGAATTCCAAATCCTCGGCGCGAAGAGTGTCGTCGTCGTATCCGATCGACTTGGGCGACAGCACGAAGCGAAACGGACGGTCGCCCGCGGCATCGAAATCCTCGGCGCATCGCGCGCAAACCGCACCGGTCCGCGTCTTGAGCTTGCCCTCGAAGAACAGCTCGGTGCCGGCGCGATAAAACGATACCGACACTTCGACCGGTCCTTCGAGGTGATATTCGCGGATCGGACCCTCGCCCAGGATACGATTAATTTCCTGCTCCGGTTCGGCAAACGCCAAATGCTTGGCATCCGCCGTTATGTCCTCGATTCGGATTTTCATTTTTCACGCGCACGTGACGCCTTCGGACGAGGTAGTAGAATGCGAATTATTGCATTTCGGCGGCGATGTTAAAATACAGCGGTTGGCGGAATCGCGATCTTGCTGTAGCGTCGGAAAGATTTCATCGACGAAGGTAAAATCCCAGATGGCAACTGACCGTTTCAGTTTTCCCGAGAATTTTCTTTGGGGCACCGCGACCGCCGCTCATCAAGTTGAGGGCAACAACGTCAATTCCGATTTCTGGCTGCTCGAGCACACGCCCGGGTCGCCGTTCGTCGAGCCGTCGGGCGACGCGTGCGACCAGTATCATCTGTACGCCGACGACATCGCGATGCTGGCGCGGCTCGGCTTCAACTCCTATCGCTTCTCGATCGAATGGGCGCGCGTCGAGCCCGAGCGCGGCGAGTTCTCGCGCGCCGCGCTCGACCATTACCGCCGCGTGCTCGCATGCTGCCACGAGCACAAGATAACGCCGGTCGTAACGTTTCATCATTTCACCTCGCCGCGATGGGTCACCGCAGACGGCGGATGGGAAGAGAAAAAGACCGCTGAGCTGTTCGCCCGATACTGCGAGCGCGCCGCGGCGCATCTCGGTGATCTGATCGGCATCGCATGCACGATCAACGAGGCCAACCTCGGCGCCTACCAGTACCTGGTCGGCACGCTGCCATTGAAGCTCGATCCGACGCGCTTGCCGTGGCTCTCAGACGCGGCGCGACGTATCGGCGCCGATCCAAATCGCTTCGCGCCGTACTTGATGTGCGATCAGATGAAGGCGCGGGACGTGATGCTCGAAGCTCATCGCCTTAGCACCGCGGCGCTGAAATCGTCGCGCGGCAAATATCCCGTTGGGATTTGCCTCGCGCTCGGGGATCTCCAGGCGATGCCAGGCGGCGAACAGCGTCGCGATCGGATCAAGGCCGAATGCCAGGACATCTTCTACGAAGCGGCGCGCGGCGACGACTTTATCGGCGTCCAGACCTACACCCGCAACCGCATCAGCGCCGACGGCACCCTGCGCCCGGAACCCGGCGTCGAGACCACATTGATGGGTTACGAATTCTGGCCCGAAGCGCTCGAAGCAAATATCCGCCAGGCCAGCGCAGTCGCCAAAGTTCCGATTATCGTCACCGAGAACGGAATCGGCACCGACCAGGACGATCGCCGCATCGAGTACGTGCGCCGCGCGCTGAACGGCGTCGCGCGATGCGTCCGCGACGGCATTGATGTCCGCGGTTACTTCTACTGGTCGCTGCTCGACAACTACGAATGGAACTCCGGCTACCGCCCAACCTTCGGCCTGGTAGCGGTGGATCGGGCGACTCAAGCGCGATCGATCAAGCCGAGTGCAGAATGGTTGGGCAACATCGCCCGCGCCAGCGCGATCGATTTTGTCGCTGACTGAACCGACTGAAACTCTCCGCGATTGTTCCCCTTCCCTCGAGGGAAGGGGTTAGGGGTTAGGTTCCTTGCCTCGCACCTTACCCACCCCAACTCGCGGGCAATCATTCGCGACCGCGCACACCTCGCACTGCGGTTTGCGCGCGATGCAAATCTGCCGGCCGTGCAGGATCAGCCGCATCGAGAATGGTGTCCAATCTTTCGCCGGCAGAATCTTCTGCATGTCGATCTCGATCTTTGTGGGATCGGTATTCTTCGTGAATCCGAGCCGATACGTCAGCCGGCGCACGTGCGTATCGACCACGAACCCCGGCTGGCCGAAGACATGCCCGAGAATCACGTTCGCGGTCTTGCGCCCCACTCCCGGAATTTTCACGAGCGCGTCCATCTCTGACGGAACCTCGCCGCCGTAGTCCTCGACGATCTTCCGCGCTGCGCCCATCAGCGATCGCGTTTTCTGCCGAAAGAATCCGGTTCTGACGATTAACTCTTCGACGTGTCGGGGATCCGCCGCCGCCATCGCGCGCGCGTCTGGATACTCTTTGAATAGTCGCGGCGTTACCAGATTGACGCCGACGTCGGTGGATTGTGCCGAAAGAATCGTCGCCGCCAGGCATTGCCACACTGTTTCGAAATCAAGGCTGATGCGCGCCTTGGGATAGAGCTTCGCAACCCCGCGCGAGACCCGGACCGCGCGCTTCTTCAGATCCTCGATCGATTCGCGCGCCGCCATGATTTTTCAATGCTCACGCGACGACGCGCCGGCTCTGCTGCTCATGCGTGAAGCTCGCGACTTCGGCAGTCTCGCGCGCGCGATCCCATCCGAGCTCGGCCGCCATTATGCGCGCGACTGCCGACGCCGCCGCTTCGGCTTCGACCGGCGATCGCCACGACAGCGAGGTGCGCCGAATCAGAAAGTCGCCTACCGAATGCGCCATCTCGTTGCCAACCGCGTTGACAACCTCTGCTCCAATCGCCGGACAGTTGCGCGACAGCGGCTCGGCCAGCTCCGGCTGCCGTGCCGCAATTCTCGCGACGATCGGCGCGCGGGTTCCATAACGTGCTTTCAGGATTTCCGCCGATGCGGCCGGAATGCTGCGCATCGAGATCGTCGCGCCGCCACCCGAATTGTCGCCGTCAGCGAGGGGACGCGCGCCGGGAAACGGAGTCGTGAGCGTCGGACAAACTCCCACTCGACGCCCCAACTCTTTCATCACTCGATCGACCAGCTTCTGCGCAATCGCGCGATGCGTCGTGAATTTTCCTCCAGCGACCGTGATCAGACCCGACGCGCTTTCTAAAATGACTTCCTCGCGCGGCACCGACGACGGCGCTTCCTTGTCTTCCCTGATGAGCGCGCGCAGTCCCGCAAAACTCGTCGCCACGTCGGCACTCGTCAGTTTGATTCCGGGCAGACTCTCGGCCAGCACCGCGATCAGATATTCGACGTCGCCAATTTCCGTCCTGACGCTCGCGGGATCGCCGGTAAAATCCGTGTCGGTCGTGCCCACCAGCACGTAGCGGTCGTGCGGCATGACGAACACGATTCGCCCGCGCTCGTCGGCCAGCACCAGAGATTCGCGCACCGGCAGAACCGTCCGCGCAAACACCAGATGCACGCCCTTGGTCAATCGCACGCACGGCTTCGACGCGGGATCGTCCATCCGCCGGATGTCGTCCACCCACGGGCCGGCAGCGTTGAGGAATTTCTTCGCACGAACTTCACCGACGGCGCCGCCGATCAGATCGCGCACGCTGGCTGACGCGATCTTTCCGTCGATGACGCCGAAACTTTCGACCCCCGCATAATTCGCGACCGCCGCGCCGTGCAAATCCGCGTCGAGCACGTTCTCGAAAGTGACGCGCGCATCGTCGGCCCACGCGTCGAAGTACATCGCGCCGCTGGTCAATCCTTCGCGGCTGAGCGCGGGCTCGGTCTCGCGCACCTCGGACGCATTCAGACTCGAATGCCACTCCTTGAACGGCATCCGCGCGAACAGATCGTAGAGCGTCAGTCCCATCGCCATCGTGAAACGATTGAAGCCGCGCCGCCGGTAAACCGGAAACAGAAATTGAATCGGATGCACCAAATGTGGCGCCGTCCGATGGCGCAATCTTTCGCGCTCGCGCAGCGCTTCGTACACGAGTTTGAATTGTCCCTGCGGGAGATAACGGAAGCCGCCGTGAATCAACTTCGAGGATCGCGACGAGGTGGCGCCCGCGAAATCGCCGCGGTCAATCAACGCGACCTTCAAACCGCGCATCGACGCGTCACGCGCGACCGCAGCGCCATTGATACCCGCGCCGATTACCGCGAGATCGAATTCCTCGTCGCGAAATCGCGCGAGGCTTTTTTCACGATTAAGAGTAGCGGCCAACGAATCGGACCGATCAGTCTTCCGGATCTTCCTGGAACGAGTAGCGCTCCTCGGTCCAGGGGTCTGCATGGTTGTGATAGCCGCGCACTTCCCAGAATCCGCGCCGGTCGATATCGGCAAACTCGATCGCGCGCACCCATTTTGC
>PMOH01000203.1:7959-9191 GCA_003161515.1 Deltaproteobacteria bacterium | reverse complement strand
TCGTCGATCTGCACGCCTTCGTTTACTCGCAATGTAACTCGCGCGCGATAATCCTTAATCCCGATATTCACAACTTTGCCGACCTGCACGCCGGCCAGTTGAACCTGATCGCCAGTCTTCAAGCCTGAAATATTATCGAAAGCTGCGTAGAGGGTGTACCCCGGCGGAGGGAACAGTGGGATCTTGCCGAGCGAAACCGACAGAACCGCCAGGGCGACAATCCCCAGAATAGCGAAAATCCCGACGATGAATTGTGTGGTTCGACTTGCGTACATAATACTCTGTCTCAGCCCGCGAGGGCCGTCTCATTCTCCTCGCCGGATGCTTTGCCTGCCAGAAAGCGTTTGAAGATCTCGTCCTCGGCCGTCATCACTTGGTCGACCGTGCCGTTGAGCCGAGTTTTGCCGTTATGGAGGAACGCGACCCGGTCGCAAATCCTGAAGACCGCGGGCACGTCATGACTGACCATCACGACGGTCAGGTGAAAATCTATTTGGGTGCGCCGGATAAGATCGTGAATCGCGGCGGTCCGAGTGGGATCGAGACCGGTAGTCGGCTCGTCGAGCATCAGAATTTTCGGGCGATGCACCAACGCGCGCGCGAGCGCGGCGCGCTTTTGCATCCCACCGCTCAACTGCGAGGGGAATTTGTTGTCCATGCCCTCGAGCGCGACCGCTTTCAGCGTATCGCGGACGCGATCGGCGATCTCCGCGCGAGTCAGTTTGGTTTTCTCGACCAGCGGGAACGCGACGTTGTCGAAAACCGACATCGAATCGAATAGCGCGCCGGACTGAAAGAGCATCCCGAGTTTTTCGCGCACNNTGGGAAATCGAGCGCGATACCGTCGAGCACTTGCTGATGATCGAAGCGCTTGTGCAGATCGCGCACTTCGACCGCGTTGCCGGCGACTGCCGTGTCGCGAGTTTGTGCACCCGGTTCGCGATGGCTGATTTCAGGTTGGCTCATGACTTATCGAATCAAATCGGCACGCGTCATCACAAAAGTATTGACCCAAGAAAATAGTCGAACGCCAGAATCAGAACGCTCGACAGCACGACGGCTTCAGTGGTGGCGCGGCTGACCCCGGTCGCCATCCGTTCGGCATGATATCCCTTGTAGCAACAGACCCAGATTACGACCACGCCGAAGACCAGGGCCTTGTAGACACTCATCATAATGTCGTGGCCGGTCATGCTGGCGGCGATACCATTGAAGTAGGCACCCGACGGCGC
>PMOH01000203.1:0-7884 GCA_003161515.1 Deltaproteobacteria bacterium | reverse complement strand
TGAGCGCGTCGATCTGTTCGGTCGCTTGCATCGAGCCGAGCTCCGCCGCCATCGCGGAACCGGCACGCGCGGTGAGCATGATCGCGGCCAGGACGGGGCCAAGCTCGCGCACCAGCACCAGGGCGACGACGGTGCCCAGCGCGCCTTCTGAGCCAAACCGGCGCAGCGTGCTGTAGCCCTGCAGCCCAAGCACCATGCCGGTAAAGCCACCGATCAGGATGATCAGGAAAAGCGAGTCGGCCCCGATGGTCCGTATCTGCCTGATCCACAGCCGCGGCTTGAACGGCGGGACGAAAACATAAAAAACCGATCCCAGCAAAAAAAGCACGAACCAGCCGAGGCGGGTAATGCTGTCGAGCACAAGAGCGCCGAGGCGCTCAATCATTTCAACGATCGACATCAGCGGTTTTTCAATTTTTAGTGGTGGGCAATGTGGAGACGGGCCAACTGGTTTTGAGTATGCGTGCCTGACCCGGCGCGCTCGAACTCGGCGAGATCGGCGATCACGTCGAGATCCAGTGCGGGCCGCGCAAGTCGCAGCACTCTAGCTGGAACGTCGGCACTGCGGCAATCGTCCAGATGCCGCACCAGGCTCATGCGGCCGAATCGAGTCGGCAGGGCGTCGGCGGGTGAGCGGCATATGATGTTGGTGCCGGAGAAATCGCGCGATGGAACCAGCACTGCGCCGCGTCCGTCGGGCATCGCGGCGAACACCGCGTCGATATCGTTGGCCTCAACCAGCGGGATATCGGACAGGACGGTGCAAACAGTTCGCGCGCCCTGGGCAATCAGCGCTGAGGTGCCGAGCGCGACCGCGACATTCAGGCCACGCGGATATTCCTCGTCGATTAGCAGCGCGCCAGCCGCCCGCGCCATCGCGAGCAGGCCCGCGTCGGAGGTCACCACGGCGACGTGGTCGGCGGCGGTACTGCCGAGCGAGGCGGCCAGCACGTCGCGGAACATCGCCTCGGCCAGCTCGCGGCGCTCGATGGGAGGCAGGACCGGCGCGAGCCGGGTCTTGGCAAAGTCGAGTTGCTTGGCGGCAATCAGGATGAAGCGCACGGCGTTTCTTTATAACCTAACAAATCCCGCCATCCAACGGAAAGTTTGCCGCCGCGACTAGGCATCGCTGAGTTCGGAATGTAAGAATTACCCGTTTCGCGCGCGCAACTGAGAGCGAACTGGAATGCTTGACACTACTTTCCCGGTCAATTCCACGAAGGTTGTAGATTTTTCCGCCACTGGTCCGATCCTTGCTCAATCGGAGCGGATGGTCTCGGAGGACCGTACTTGATGAACACGAATCGAAATATACCGGCCCGGATAACGACGATGATCGTCGCCGGCGCGATGATCCTGATAGGGGCCGGATGCCATCACAAAACCGCCGACGACTTACTCGCCGAAGGCGACGCCGACATGCAGGCGAACCAGCTCCCCCAAGCGGAAGTGGCGTATCTGGACGCGCAGAAGATCGCGCCCAACGACCCCCGGGTCCATATTGCGCTTGGAAATCTCTACGTGTTCGAGCACAAGGGCGGCGACGCGCAAATCGAGTTCATGAAGGTGCTCGAGATCGATCCGAAAAATGCGGCGACCCACGTCGCGCTCGGAAATCTCTATGGCGATCAGAACCAGCGCGGCCTGGCGGAAAATCAGTACCGCGCCGCAGTGGCGCTCGAGCCCGATCGCGACAACTACCATCTGGATTTGGGTGAAGTGCTCAGGCAGGAAGGCAAGACCGCTGTGGCTGAGGATCAAATCCGCACCGCGATCGGACTCAATCCCAAGAATGCGAAGGCTCACCTCGCGCTGGCAAATCTGTTGGCGTCGGAGCCGGGTCGCGCGGCGGAATCCAACGCGGAATTCGATGAAGTGCGCGCCCTCGACACCAAGCTGGTGCCCGCGCCCGCCTCGACCGCCGCTGCGATGGCGCCACCGCCCGGAGCGCCTGCGCCCGGGATGACGACCGCCGCGGTGCCTCCGCCAGCACCGGGAGCCGCGCCGCAGATCAAGCCGCTCAACAAACTTTTCCTGTTGACCAAAAATTCGCCGGTGTATGAAAACCCGGATGCGACCAGCTCGACCATCGGCGAAGTACGCCGCAAGAAGTACGTTCACGTCACCGGTATCGCCGGCGACTATTTACAGATCCGGTTGAAGAACGGCACGACGGGCTTCATCCCGGTGTCCGCCGCGGAGTAGAGAGCGCGAGGGACGACATTTTACTTAGGCGTCGGATTTTGGAACGGACAGATTTGTGAAGCATATCGGTATTGTCGCGGTTAGCGCCGAGGGTGCGGCGCTGTGTTACCGCACGATCTGTCTTGAAGGTGCGGCGATGCTGGGGCCGCATGCACATCCGGAGATTAGCCTGCACGGCTTCTCTCTGCGCGACTATCAGTGTCTGATTGACGAAGACCGTTGGCGTGAGGTGGGTGAGAGGATGCTGGAGTCGGCAGCGAAGGTCGTCCAGGCCGGAGCGCAATTGCTGATTTGTCCTGACAACACGGTTCATCAGGGACTCGATCTTGTCCGCGAGCGTTCCCCGGCGCCGTGGATTCATATCGCCGAGGAAGTTTTCAACGAGGCGCGGCGGCGCGGGTTCAAGCGGCTGGCGATTCTCGGAACGCGCTTCCTGATGGAAGGTCCCGTGTATCCGTCCAAGCTGGCGCCGGCTGGTATCGACCATCGCGTTCCGAACACCGAACAACGCGCGCGTATCAATCGGATCATTTACGACGAGTTGGTGTACGCGCGTTTCGTTCCGGAGTCGCGCGCATACTTTCAAAGTGTGATTCGCGAGCTCGGCGACAACGGCTGCGATGCGGTCGCGTTGGCCTGCACCGAGATTCCGTTGCTTATCAGTCCCGCCGATTCGCCGCTGCCGATTCTGGACTCGACGCGCATCCTGGCTCGTGCGGCTCTGCGCGAGGCGACCGCGGCGGAAAACGAAAATCGAAACGAAGCTAGAGGATAAATGCTGCGCACGGAACCTGCGCGAGTGCTGGGGTTGTTCATCGAATAGCAGTTTGTATTTTCGAGGTGAATAAAGATGGTCACGCGTGAAGTGAGTTATGCAGGTCGGGCGTGCACGATTAAGGCATTTGTGGCGGAGCCCGCGGGCGCGGCAACGGCGCCGGCGGCGATCGTCGTGCAGGAATGGTGGGGGCTGAACGAGCATATCCGCGACGTCGCGCGGCGGCTGGGACGCGAAGGTTACTTCGCGATCGCGCCCGACCTGTACTCGCGCCAGGGCAACAAGGTCGCGACTGATCCCAATACCGCGGCGCAGCTGATGGCCGGGCTGAAGAAGGAAAACGGCATCGAGGATCTTCAGACCACGGTGGAATGGCTGCGCGCGCAGAGTGAGACGCGTTCGACCCGCATCGGCATCACGGGGTTCTGCATGGGCGGCAGCTACGCACTGCTGTTGCCGTGCGAGAGCAAGGAAATCGCGGCCGCGGCGCCGTTCTACGGCGAGATACCGGCGGACGAAAAACTCCAGAAGCTCAACTGTCCGATCGTTTACGCCTACGGCGAGAACGACGGATGGATCCAGCGGGCCGACGTCGATCGGCTGACCGCGGCGCTGAAAAAATTCGACAAAAAGGGCGACGTTAAGATTTACAACGGATGCTCGCACGGATTTTTCAACGACACGCGCCCCGACGTTTATCGTCCCGCCGAAGCAAAGGACGCGTGGGAACGAACCTTGAAGCTGTTCGCCGAAAATCTGAAAGTGTGAGCGCGCGCTGTTAGATCCTCACAGTCTCGAGACCAGGGATTTTCGAAAAGCTCCTGAGATCTCGCGTCGCGACGCGGTAGTCGTGAGCCATCGCGGTCGCGGCAATCATCAGATCGTGTGCGCCGACCTGGCGGCCAGTGCGTTCCAGCTCCGCCGAAACCGCTGAGTGGACTCGAGCGACGGTAAGATCGAACGCTAGCACCGGCGTTCGCTGGAGTATCGCTTCAACGTACGCGTCGCGGCGCTCTCGTTGCGCGATCGTTCGAGCGCGATGCAAGCCGTGCAGCAATTCCGAGGCGGTCACTGCGGAGAGCGCGACAGGTTCGTTCCCGAGCGATGCCAGGAGGTCTGTCAGATCGATCCGGGCGCGCTCGCCGGCGATGAAAACGCTCGAGTCGATCAGCGCGGCCACTTTGACTTCTCGGCTTTCGGCTGTTTGCGAACGTGCCGTTCGACTTCATCCAGGTATTCCTTATCGGGGTGCGGCAACGAGCGCAGCAATTCAACGAAATCGCGGCCGGTGAAGGTTTTGGTGCGCACCGGGACGATCTCGCAGACCGGTTCGCCGCCTCGTTTCACGACGAAAGTCTCATTTCGATAGCGCACGCGATTCACGACTTCCGAAAATCGTCGCGCCGCTTCGGTGGCTGAGATTTCTGATTTCATGATTATCTGATTTTATGATCGGCGAAGCTATTTCGGCAAGTGCGCGATTAGCCCGCCAGGGCGACCGGATCCAGATGCGGACCCGTTAGATAGACGAGGCGGCCTTCGTCGGGGGCGCGCTCGCGGAGCCATCGCGCGACGATCGACATCTCTTCGAGCTCGCCGCGCTCGACCGCCTTCAATTTGTATCGATCATAGTTGGCCGCGACAAACTCCGTCGTTTCCCGTGCGGCATTTCCATCGTCCAGGCGGCGCGTCATCGCTAGCCGTCCTGACAGCACGACGTGTGCAGCGCGATCGTTTCCCTCGCCCGTCACGATCACCAGATTATTTTCCGTCACCACTTCGCTCAGGCGGCTCGCGCGATGCGCCAGTGTGGTCAGCGCTTCGAGATGATGCCGAAAGCGCGCGGCCTCTTCAAAGCGCATCGCGGCTGCGGCCTGATCGCGCGCCCGCGCCAATTCACCGAGAAGCGGACCGCTGCGTCCGCGTAGAAATCCAACCGCGCGACGAACCCGCTCGGCGTAGCCGTCGGCATCGATACTCATGTTGCACGGCGCGGTGCAGTGGCCCATCTGCCCGTAGATGCACGGCGAGATTTCCTCGCTCGGCGCGAGCTTTCCGCCGCAAGTGCGCAGCCCGAGGATCCTCGACAGCGCGCGTACTGAATGCTCGATACCGCGGCGGCCGATGAACGGCCCCAGATGCATCACGCCGCGCCGCGCGGTCATCTTGGTGGACAGCGTCACGCGCGGAAACTCGTCCATCAGATCGACCTTGATAAAAAACGCCGGGGCCGCCGATTTCAGCATCCGGTTGTACGGCGGCTTCAGCTCGCGAATCAGCCTGGCCTCGTCGAGCGCCGCTTCGAGCGGCGAGCGCGTCACTCGCGTCTCGATTTTGTGAACGTGCGAGATCAGCTCCGCCGTCCTCGCTTTCACCGACGACGTGAAGTATGAGCTCACCCGCTCCCGGAGCCGACGCGCCTTGCCGATATAGAGTAAGTCGCCGCGCTCATTGCGCATCATATAGACGCCGGGCGCATGCGGAAGCGCCGCGATCTCCTCCGGCGGCACGTGACGCTCGATACGTCTGCCCGCGATTCCGCGATGATGGTCGTCGAGCAGCCGATCGAGCCGCGTGATACCCATCCGCTGCGCCATCTCGAGAAAAATCGAGAGAATCTCCGCGGCCATCCGCGCATCACCGAGCCCGCGATGCCGTCCCTCCTGCGAAAGTCCGAAATGACCCGCGAGCAAGTCGAGCCGGCGACGCTTGAGCGACGGCATGAACCGTCGCGCCATCCGCAGCGTGCACAGGACCGGGTTAGCGAGCCCGATTCCAAAGATGCGGCGATATTCAAAGTCTAAAAAACCGAAATCGAAGGCGGCGTTGTGCGCGACCATGACGCGGTCGCCCATGAACTCGCGAAACTGTGGCAGCACCTGCTCGATCGGCGGCGCCTCGCGAATCATCTCGGTCGTTATCGATGTCAGCCCGGTGATGAACCGAGGAACGACACCGCCTTGCGGCCGAACCAGTTGCGAAAAGGTCTCGGTGAGCCGCTTACCAACCATTCGGTAGGCGCCGATTTCGATGATCGTCCCCGGACCCGCGCGCCCG
This sequence comes from Deltaproteobacteria bacterium, assembly GCA_003161515.1. Taxonomy (GTDB): domain Bacteria; phylum Desulfobacterota; class Binatia; order Binatales; family Binataceae; genus Binatus. The sequence continues at coordinate 1,847 of PMOH01000203.1, read as the reverse complement.
CCGGTGGTCTCGAGATCGACGACGGTGAACTCGGCATCATCGAGCCCAACGCGAATACGATCGCATTGCGCGAGCCGCCACTGCGCCGTATCCGCATCGAAAATGAAATTCGGATCGCCGTCGAGTATCTGGCGAACGAGTCGCGCACCAAGTTCAGGATCGGAGCCGACGCCGCTAAGCAGAAGCCCGATGAGCTCGCCCGCATCGGCGCCCGCCGGTCGCGAGCACAGAAATTGATAGAGCTTCTGCTTCGCCGAAACGCCGAACTGACGCTGATTGCCGCCCGGTATGCTCGCCTCTTCCATCCGCCTGCCCTTTCGCCCCCTCTTCGCTATCAGTAGCCGCGCAGAATCGCAATGCATCTATTGAATGTGAAACCCTTCGCGGGTTTCACACTTCCGCGGCAGGGGTGACCCCTGCACCCAGTATTAATCGCAAAATGGCGAGGACGCCATTTTGCACACAGGTTCTTTTTCCTGTGTCATTCAGAGCCCTTCGACTCTGCTCAGGACAGGCTCCGCGAAGAATCCCGGGTCCTTCCGAACCTCTGACCCTCACATCGCAAAGTGAAAATGCGCCAGGATCGCGGGGCCGTTGTGCGACAATATTCGCGATAGCGCGAATATCAGGCCGAAGAACGCGCCGAACAGGCCGCCGTTGACGCGAATCCAGTCCAGATGGGTCCGCGTTTTCGATTCGATCTGAATTCTAATCTGATCGTCCGACAGCTGCCCGAGATTCTCGCGCACCATATGCGTAATCTGCCCACGGCTCGCATCGACCGTCCGGCGCACGAGGTCCTTCATCAGGCGCTGCGCAACCCGGTTCGCGTAGCTTTCAGAATCGTGAAGTTGTGCACCAAACTCATGAATTGCACTTTCGATCGTTGCCCGCAGTTCGGGATCTCTCTGCAGCTCGGGGAGGCGTTTGCGCAGATTCGCCGCAATTCGCGTTCCGATCGATTCCGCCCCGAATCTGTTCATCACCGCATAAATGCGCGTGACCGTTTTCGGCAACATCCGCTTGAGCATCTGCTCGAGGCGTTCGCGCTTTTCAGGCGAATCCAGAAAATCGATCGCTTGGGTAAGCATTCGCTCGATACCGGCCTGCCCCAGCACGTCGTTGAGATTTACCTCCTGCAGATAAGTCCCGAAGCGCCCGACCAGGTCCATTTCAGTGAGCTTTTTTCCGATCATATCCGGCGTTAGCCACTGTTTCTCGATCGTGTCCGCGATGCCGTCGATCAGCTTGACCCGATTGCGCGGCAGCACGCCCGAGTTGGGCAGGTACCATCGCCGCTCGAAGATCATCTTGAGCGCGATATAATCGCAGAGCCCGCCGATCAGCGCCGCCTCCGCCATCGAGACCGCAATCTCCGACGCCGTCTTGAAATGGGTAAACATCAGGGCGGCGAGGCTGACCAGATAGATGAAGAATGAAAAAGCCAGGGTCAGGTCGCCCTTATGCATGAGAACAAAGTTGCTGAATGAAAACGGCTCGCGGATCCGGGTGGGCGCGTTGATACTGATGTCCATATGATCCAGTGTGTCCGACGCATCGCGTCGGGCCAACCGGGCAGCGCAGTAAGAAGGCTGCTTCTTTACTTTTCACTGGGTGCAGGGGTCACCCCTGCCGCGGGCGCGGGGCGCGAAGCCCCGCATTTCAATTGAGTGATTTACCCTTCCCCAGCTACAATCTGAACACACATGCGCTGGACTACTGCCAAAATTCGACAATCGTTTCTCGATTTTTTCGCCGCACGCGGTCATACCATCGTGCCGTCGGCGTCGCTGATCCCAAAGGGCGATCCCACGCTGCTCTTCACCAACGCCGGGATGGTGCAATTC
>PMOH01000380.1 GCA_003161515.1 Deltaproteobacteria bacterium | reverse complement strand
ACGCCCAATACACCGATCACGCTCACGGCGGGCAGCGGTTCCCATAAGTGGAGCCACACCGCGACCGCGGCGAGTGCGACGAAGATGATTCGCGCCGCTTCGACTGCGCTTAAGACGTGCCCAGCTTTAGTTTCGATTTGTTCAAATTGATCCATCGGACAAACTTCGCTTATCGGAGGTACGCTTGAATGATGTCGATCAGTTCTTCGGCGCCTTTGGCGCGAGAACCGCGCTCATGATCCGGATCGACAACATGCTCTCGAATATGATCCTCGATGATCTCAGCCATCAGGCTGTTCATTGCGCCGCGGGCAGCGACGACGAGATGAAGGACGTCGGAGCATCCTTTTTCCTCCTCGACCGCGCGCTCGAGCGCCTGCACTTGACCGAGTACGCGGCGCACCCGGTTGAGGAGCTTGGTTTTTTCTTTGATGGTGTGTCCCATAATCGATTATCCCTATACCCAAGGGGGTATAGTATTACACCAACTAGCGCGAATATCCAACGGAGAAGGCGTTCGAGGCGCGGCTTGCTCTGAATTCGGCTGCGAGCGTAGTGTCCGAATCATAAGAGTCCCTTTCCTCGGGAGGATTTTATGAGCGAAATCACCGGTGCTGAGCTGCTGTTGCGATGTCTGGTAGGCGAGGGCGTCCGGTTCGTTTTCGGAATCCCGTGTCCCGAGGTGGATCCGCTGCTCGCCAAGCTGGAGCAGTACGAAGTGCGATTCGTGCCGGTTCGGCATGAGGCGGCGGCCGTCCATATGGCGGAGGGGCTGTACAAGACGACCGGGCAGGTGGCGGCGGTGCTTGGCAATCCCGGTCCCGGGTCGGCGAATCTTTTGCCGGGCGTGATCACGGCGCGGCATGAGGGCGTGCCGGTGGTAGTTATCACCGCGCAGCATCGGATGGGGATCGTTTATCCATCGCCGCCCTCGACCTTCCAGGGACAGGACCAGCTGGAAATCTTCAAGCCGGTGGTGAAATGGAGCGGGCCGATTCTGTCGTGGGATCGAATTCCCGAAGTGATGCGGATCGCATTTCGGGAGATGTGGACGGGAAGGCCGGGGCCGATTCAGATCGAGATACCGGCGCCCGTGATGTACGCGACCGGTGACGACACAAAAGTGCGCGTGCTGACGCCGAAAGAATATCGCGCGTCGGGTCCGCGAGCGTCGGACGCGCAACTCGAGGAGGCGGCCGCGATGCTCATCGGAGCGAAGCGGCCAATTGTAATCTCGGGTGCTGGAGTCGATCGCGCCGGCGCGAACGAGGCGCTGGTCGCTGTCGTCGAGCTGCTCAATTGTCCAGTGGTTGGCACGATCGCGGGACGGTCGTCGGTGCCGATGGACCATCCGAACTTCCTTTACGGCTACGGCGCGGGCGCTGACCTCGCGCGGCGCGAGTCCGATGTGATGCTCGTCGTGGGATCGCGGATGGGCAACCTCGACATTCCGTACGACAAGTACTGGGGCGATCCCGCGAATCAGAAGTTGATCCAGATAGATATCGATCAGCGCAATATGGGCGTCACGCGGCCGCTGGCGCTAGGGATCGTCGCCGACGCGAAGACTGCGCTCGAAGGATTGGTTGGTGCGCTCAAGGCAAAGCGCGCGCAAGCGAAAAACGGAGAAGACATGGCGCGGTATCGCGAGACCGCGCGCGAGTGGCGCGAGAAACGTTTCAAATCGGTGACGGCGTGGACCGGGCCGGGAATCCATCCGGCGCATGCGATCGAAAAAATCGGCAAACTGTTCGGCGCAGACAGTATCTATGTAGCCGACGGCGGCAACACGTCGCTGTGGTCGCTATGGTTTTTGCCATCGACGAAGCCGCGCTCTTACCTGAACATCCTCGAGCTGGGAATGCTCGGCACGGGAATCCCTTCTGCGATTGGGGCGAAGCTCGGCAACCCGTCGCGCGAGGTGGTGTGCGTGAGCGGCGATGGCGCGGCGGGATTTAATTTCATGGAGATGCAAACGGCGGCGCGCGAAGGCTTGAAGATCAGAGTCATCGTGTTCGCCGAAGGTTCGTGGACGATGGAGGAGCCGAATGAACGGCGGCTGTGGGGCAAGACGTTCGGTACCGAGATGGGGACAGTGCGATGGGACACTGTCGCGACCGGCCTCGGCTGCAAGTCGTTCTATGTCGATCGGATGGAAGATCTCGACGCGGCGCTTAAGGGCGCGAGAGAAGCGGACGGGCCGGCCGTGATTTGTTTGAAGACCAATCGCGACGCGAACCTCGCGATTCCGGGGGAGCTGGGCCTGCGCTTCGGCGAGGTGTATCAGGGTCCGATGGGATAAGCGTTCGGGGCCGAGCAAGCGTTCAAATTTTGAACCAAAATCTGTCGAGAAGCGTAAAAATCGGCTCAGTTGTGAGACTTGAGGGACCGAATATTCCCCGAGGCGGCGTCATTTCCATTGCTGGGCGAATCAGAATTTTCTACAGGATTCCGCAAAGATAACAAAATGACTTGCAGTTTGTAGTTGATGATATGACGCTGCATAGCCTGCAAACTCTGTTGAGTTTGCGTCAAAAGGCGCTCACATTCTGGCTGTCTCCCCGGCACCGCGGTAAATCATGCAAACCGAGGACCAACAACGAATTCGTTGCGTTCTGCAGTATGTTCTCAGTGGGACAAATCAACTGAAAGTGCAAAACTCAGTCGCGCGATTTGTGCGCAGCTTCTGACGGCACGATTTCGAGCGTCAATTGTTCAGTGCCGCGAATCAGTGTGACCGGCGTGTTAACACCGACCTGGCTCATAGTCAGATGCCGCTGGAGGTCGTCGATGCCGGCGATAGGAGTGTCGCCAATTCGAACGATCTGATCGTCTTGTTTGATGCCGCCAATGGCCGCGGGACTGTTCGGCTCGACCGACGCGACCCGAACTGCGGTCTCCGCGGGCAATCGATAGAAGCGCACGAAGCGCCGCGGCAGCTCGACGTTGTGGCCGGCGATCCCGATGTACCCGCGGCTCATTTTGCCGTCCTTGATCAGATGACCGGCGACGAGCTTGGCGCTGTTGATCGCGATCGCAAAACAGATTCCCTGCGCGGGCAAAATGATCGCGGTGTTGACGCCGATAACTTCGCCGCGCGAGTTGACCAGCGGTCCGCCCGAGTTGCCCGGATTCAGCGCGGCGTCGGTCTGGATGACGTTGTCGATCAGGCGGCCAGAGCCGGCGCGCAGCGAACGTCCAAGCGCGCTGACGACGCCGGCGGTNNACGCGAATCTCGCGCGAGTCGCCGAGCGAGACCGCCGCCAGGTTCGAACCGCTGATGCGAATCACCGCAAGATCGGTTTCCGGATCGTCGCCGATTAGTTCCGCTTCGGATTTGCGGCCGTCGGAAAGCGTGACCCAGATTCGCGACGCGCGATGAACGACGTGGCTGTTGGTAATGATGTAGCCGTCGGGCGCGACGATAAAGCCGGAGCCGCTGCCGGCCGGCGCGTCAGGAGTGCGCGGATTGCTGCGCGGTCCCGTCGCGTGAGCGACCTCGATATTCACGACCGCCGGGCTTACCGATTCGGCGGCGCCGGTAACTGCGCGCGAATATGCGTCGAACAGCTGATCGTCGGACGAATCGTGGGAGAGCGGACGGCTGCTGTTGAGAGCGGCGCCATCCGAAACCGATTTCAAAGATGAACGCATCCTGAATACTCCTGGATGATAAAGATAATCACGATTGGCCGGTTGTGATGCGGCTGAAATCAAGGTAAATCGTTGCCACCGTGGGGGTACTAAAGATGAACGCGAATGACGGAAGTTCTATGCGGGCAGGCTTGGCAAAAGTCGCGATATTTCTGGCGGCTACGATGCTCGCGCTATCGGGATGCTACATGTTCTCACCGTCGCAGGCTCAGGAGGACAGGGCGCAGACCCGGCTGCATTTCGACATCACGCAATGCCAGCAGACGGCGCCGAATTTATACAAATGCCCAGGCGTGGACCGGTCGATTTGCGGGGCATTTTACGCGGGGCAGCAGGTGGATTGCCTGTCGCTGGACAAAGACGGCAACGTGATGGTGATGAAGCAGTAAAACTCGGAGTAGTGATTTTTAGCATAAAGTACGTAAAAGGCCGATAATAAGTTGTGCCAATCGCGAACTTGCGTACGCACCACATAAAATGACATAGCGCGTCTTGACCTAGCCTCGCCTCTCTGCCAACGTTACCTGACCGAGGCAATGAGTCGCTCAGCGTCGCCTTGGTTATCAGCGACTCGCCCCTCCGAAAGCGCGGGGTTTCCATAATCAGGCGACGGCGCTACTGTGCTGAGCGCGACTATGGTGCCCGGCGGTGGGCATTCGTTTGTTTGCTTCGTAACCTGAGCAAGAGCCGGACTTTGAGAAGCTGAATTGACCACCGAATTTGAAATAGCCCTGACCCTGATATCCGCATTCCTGGTCGCGACGGCGACGATGCCGGTCGCCAAAGCCGCGTCGCTATACTTCGGCATCCTCGCGCGACCTTCGAGCGACCGTCCCCACGAAAAGCCGACCGCCCTGCTCGGCGGCATCGCAGTATTGGCCGGTTTCGTCGTCGCCATCGGACTGGTCGGAGTCTTGTCGGGATTGCCATATCACAGTGTCCCGTGGCTCGCGGGATTCGCGGTCGCGATGTGCCTGGTCGGATTGCTCGACGACATCGTCGATCTGAGGCCGCGGCACAAACTGATACTGGAACTAGCCGCCATCTGCGTGCTCGTGTGGTGGGGTCCGCAACTCGACTTTTTCCCCTACCACGCGGTCAACATTGCGCTGACGGTTTTCTGGCTGGTCACCGCAACCAACGCGTTCAACTTGATCGACGGCATCGACGGACTCGCCGCGGGCGTCGGGATTGTCGCGGCGCTGAGCATCGCGATCGTCGCCGGGCTGCATCAGCACAATGGGACGATGGTTGCGGCGCTCGCGATCGCGGGAGCGCTGGCGGGATTCATGGTCTTTAACTTTCCACCGGCGACGGTTTTCATGGGCGACGAGGGTGCGCTCGCGGTCGGACTGGTGCTGGGCGTGCTCTCAATTCAAGCGAGCCGCTTCGGTGAAGGTTCTTTGCCGGCGCGCCTGGCGATGCCGTTGCTGGCGCTGATGGTTCCGATTCTCGACACCGTGACGGTAACAATCACGCGGCTGGCGACGGGCAATCCTATTTCGCGCCGCGGGCTCGATCATTCGCATCATCGGCTGACGCGGCTCGGCATGTCGAGTGCGCGCGCGGCTGCGGCGTTGATTGCGGTGCAGGTGATTGCGGGCGCTTGCGCGGTCGCGCTCAGCCTGGTGCCGGGTTACGACGCGGTGCTGCTGATACCTTTCATGGTGCTGTTCTTCGCGCTGGTGGCGCTGTTCCTGATGGATCGATCGTTCGACGCCGAGGCGCCGGGTCAAATCGAGGACCTGCCGGCGGTTGCGCGCGTCATCCTGAGCTTCGGCTACAAGCGCCGATTCGTCGAGTTGATCCTCGACATGGCGCTGGTGGCGGCGGCGTATTTCGGCGCGATGCTGCTGCGCTTCGATTTCGATCTTAGCATCGCACAGGTCACCCTGATGCTTGCGGGGCTGCCGTGGATCGTGGCGATTGGATGCGCCTCGTTCCTGGTCTCCGGCGTTTATCGTGGAATTTGGCGCTACAGCGGGCTGGCGGAGAGCTTGCGCTTCGCACTGGCGGCGATGCTCGCGGGACTCGCGGTCAAGCTGTCATCGAACGTACTGCCGATTACGATGTCGCGCGCGACGGCCGTGATGTTCGTGCTACTGCTGTTTAATTTCCTGGTCGGTACGCGATGGTCGTTCCATCTGTTTGAGCGCATCGTTCGCTTATTGTCGCGGACCGCGCGCCGCCTCGTGATCGTGGGCGTCGATTCGCGCGGCGCAGCCGCCGTTCAACATTTGCATTCGACCATCGGCGCAAACGCGGAGCTGTTGGGGCTGTTGGACGACGATACCTTCAAACACGGCAAGCTATTCCACGGCTACCCGGTGCTGGGATCGCTCGACGACCTCGACGCGATCCTCGCGCGCACCCCCTTCCAGGAAATCGTAATCGCGCAGGAGACGCTGTCAGCAGCGCAACTGGCAACGCTCGAGTCATTCGCCCAATCCCACCACATAACCCTGCGCCGCTTCATGCTAGGGGTGACCGACATAACCGCCCCCAAACTCTCCGACCGCCAATTCACAACCGCCTAAGCGATTCTTTTTACTTCCTCTGAATCGGGGCTTCCGCCCACGATTGCTGCGTCATGATGAAGGGGTCTGGCGAGACGCTTATCTCGCCGCGAAACGGCCAGTCCAGCGCGATGATCATCACGATGATCAGCCCCAGTGTTGCCGCGAGTGTCGCGGTCATTGCCAGGTGCATGCCGAAATTTTCGTAGCCGAAAAAATAGGTGTAGCCGGTCGTGATTGCCGCGCCGAAGAACACGATCACCCAGATGACGCCCGGGATGTGCCCTTGCACCGCCGACAGCCGCGCACTCCGAGCGTTGTAGAGCTCGTTCCAGCTCTTGAGCATCTCGGCTTCGATCACCGCCTCGCCCTGCGTCTGGGGACGTATAGTCGCGATCGCGGTGGCGAGGTCGCGCAGCGGCTTCCATCCCTGGTCGGGCGTCTTGCCGGTCCTTTGTATCGGCCATTCGACCTCGACCACGACGCTGACGTACTTCGCGAGCGCGTCGCGAATCGTTTGCCCCTTCGCATCGGGCAAGCCGGCGGTGTCAAGGTACATTCCGCCCGCGTAGTCCGATTCGTTCTCGACGATATCCGACGCACGACTGAACGATTCCCACGTAGCGATCGCGATAAACGCCAACAGGACCGCGTACAGCACGCCGACGATCGCAAAAGTGAAACCCGCCAGATCGTTGTGTGCCCGGCGCACCTTGACGTGCACCAATCGGTGGAAGATCAGCAGCCCACCGCATCCGGCCGCGATGAAGATGACTATCAGGAGAGTGCCCCAGAGCCAGGTTGGATTGTTGTAGATCCAGTCAACGATCATGCTGGCTATATACTCTCTACGCTCAGACGCCGGGCATTGTACCAAAGTACAATAGCCGCCTTAGCCGAGTTATGAACGAATGCTCGCATAAATCACTGGAGGGTGATGGTGATGATGAACAACTTACGAAACAAAAAGATGGCGGGTGTGGCTGCGGCAGCATTGGCCGCCGCGCTCATGGCTTCGGGATGCTCGACCACGGTAGCGAGCCAGCCGTCGGCGGCGAAAGCAGTCGAGTCGGGCGGTCCGCTGCCCAGCGCGGTAACCGGATTCCTCGGCGAGGACGCGTCGAAGCTGGCCCCCGGGCCTGAAGGTGGCGCGGCGCTGGCCTGGATAAATCCCAACGCTCAATGGGCCAGCTATACGAAGATACAGTTGATGCCGGTGGAGTTCTGGGCCGCCGCCGATTCGAAAGTGTCGCCAGCCGATCAGGCGGTCCTGACCGAATACTTCTACAATCAACTGCAGACCAACCTGGCCAAGAGCTTCACTCTCGTAGATCAGCCGGGACCGGGAGTTATGACGTTGCGAGTAGCTCTGATGGACGCGACCACTGCAGTCCCAGGCCTTCGCACCGTTTCGGTGATCGTCCCGCAAGCGCGCGTGCTCAACATGGCGCAATCGCTCGCGACTGACAGTTATGCGTTCGTAGGATCGGCCGAAGCCGAAATGAAGCTGACCGATTCCACCAATGGCACGCTATTGGCCGAGGCTGTCGATCAGCGCGCCGGCGGCATGGGTATCAAGAGCGCAGCTTCATTCCAATGGGGCGACGCGCAGAACGCGATGGACTACTGGTCGCAGAAAATTCCCAATCGCATCTCGCAGTTGCAAGGGAAGCCTCAGAGCTAGCTGACCTGATAGGTAGCTCACAGTAGTAAGCTGGATGGGTTCTCAAGGAAGCGTTTGAGTTCTTGTAGGAAGCGGCCGGCTACGACGCCATCGACTATGCGATGGTCGAACGAGCCGGTCATCATCATGGTCTTGCCGACTGCCAGCTGGCCGTTGCGCACTACCGGGCGATCCTTGATGGCACTTACAGCGAGGATAGCCGCTTGCGGCGGAACTATAACCGCGGCGAAGTGCTCGACACCTAGCATGCCCATGTTGGAGATCGAGAAGGTCGCGCCTGACAGTTCCTCGGATGTGAAACCGCCGCGGCTCGACTTGGCGACCAGTCGATGCGCGGCGCGTGAGATTTCGAGCAGCGATAACTGCTCGCATCCGTGAATCACCGGCAGGATCAGTCCGTCCTCGACCGCAACCGCGACTCCTATGTTGATGTTAGGATGGATGACGATGCCTTCGTTCTCGTAACTCGCGTTGATGCGCGGATAGCGGCCGAGTGCGAGCGCGCAGGCCTTCACGATAATGTCGTTGTAGGTGATCGCTTCCTCGAACATCTCGGTTGCTTCGAGCGAGTCCTTCAAGCGCACCGCATCTTCCATCGCGACTTCGACGGTGACGTAAAAGTGCGGGATCTCCCGCTTCGACAACGCCATCCGCTTGGCGATGGTCTTGCGCATCGCGGACAGTTCCTCGCGCGAGCCCGGCGCGCCTTCACGCGGCGACACCAGCCGGCGGAATTTGAACAGCTGCTGCTCGCGCAGGAAGTTATCGACGTCGCGCTTGGTCACGCGCCCGTCGGGACCGGTGCCGCGCACGTGCGAGATGTCGATGCCGGCCTCCTCGGCGGCGCGCCGCGCGAGCGGAGACGCGCGCAGCTTGTGCCCGTCTGTCGCGTCCGCGTCGGCCGCAGGAGGGGACGGCTCGGGACGAGGCGGCGGAGCGGCGATCGCGGTGGGCGCGGCACTGGGATTCGCGGACATCGCAGGATGCACGTGCAAATCGCCGGCGGATCCGTCAGTAACAACCGCCGCGGGAGCAATAGATTTCTTTGGGCTCTCTTTCTTTTCGGCTGCTTTCGGCTTGATCGCAACGGGCTTGGGCAGATCCGGAGTTACAGCCGCTTCTGCGCCTGGATCTTCCATCGCAGCCTGCGGCTGCGGCTTCGTGTCGGATTTGGATTCTTTTGTGCCTGCGGACTTCATGGTCGCTATCACCGCGCCGACCGGCGCGCTTTCGCCTTCACTTAATTTGATTTGGTCAAGCACACCCTCGTCGAACGACTCGAGCACCATGTCGGCCTTGTCGGTCTCGACTTCGGCAATCGCCTCGCCGCGTGCGATCTTGTCGCCGGGATGCTTGAGCCAGCGGAGGATCTTGCCTTCCTCCATCGTGTCCGAGAGCTTGGGCATCGTGATTTCGTTGCTCATGATTTTCTGCCCACAAGTCTCAGGTCAGTTCCTCCGCCGCCTTAACGATGTCGCCCGCGCTTGGCAGCGAAGCGTGCTCGAGATGCTTGTTATATGGCATCGGACTGTCGAGCGCGGCAACGCGGACGACCGGCGCGTCGAGCGAGTCGAAGGCAGCCTCGTGAATCTGTGCCGCGATTTCAGCGCCGGCGCCGCCGGTGCGCCATCCTTCGTACGCGACGATTGCGCGTCCGGTCTTTTTCACCGACGCGACGACCGTCGCCATGTCGAGCGGGTTGAGCGTTCGCAAATCAACTATCTCGGCGTCGATGCCCGAGTTCTCGAGCACTTCCGCCGCCGCGATCGCGTCGTAAACGCACTTCGAGTAAGTGACTATAGTCACATCCTTACCTTCGCGGATTACATTTGCCTTCCCGAACGGCACCATGAACTCGGGATCTTCGGCGACTTCTCCCTTGACGCCGTATAGCGACTCGTGTTCGAGGAACATCACGGGATCGATCTGTCGAATCGCGGTTTTGAGTAGTCCTTTGGCGTCGGCGGGCGTGGCCGGGATCACCACGCGGAGCCCGGGGCAGTGCATGAAATACGCTTCGAGGCTTTGGCTGTGCTGAGCGCCGAGCTGATGGCCTCCGCCCTGCGGCGCGCGAATGACTATAGGCACATTGGCTTTGCCGCCGAACATGAAATGTATTTTGGCGGCGCTATTGACTATTTGATCGATAGCCAGAAGCGCGAAGTTGATAGTCATCAGTTCGACTACCGGCCTGAGCCCGCCCATCGCGGCGCCAACGCCCGCGCCGACAATAGTCAGTTCGGAAATGGGAGTGTCGCGGACCCGCTTCTCACCATAAACTGCGAGCAGGCCGTCGGTGACCTTGAACGCGCCGCCGAAGTAGCCGAC
>PMOH01000302.1 GCA_003161515.1 Deltaproteobacteria bacterium | reverse complement strand
GCTTCCAGCGCGACGGAATCGTAACCCTGGATCACTGGATAGAGCAGCTCGTGCAGGAACAGCGGCTCCTCGGCCGCGAGGCGCTTCTCGAAATCGTCGCGCTCGAGGAGTCGGGCGACACTCACCTTCGCGGCAATCTCGATCAGCTTGGCCACGCCCAATTCGTTCATCCACTCGCTGTTGAAGCGAATTTCGGTAGTCTCGCGATCGAGAATCTTGAACGCCTGGGTGCGATAGGTTCCCGCGTTGCGCTCGATTTGTTCGCGCGACAGCGGCTTTCGCGTCTCGTTGCGTCCGGTGGGATCGCCGATCATCGCAGTGAAGTCACCGACCAGGAAAATTACGGTGTGGCCCGCATCCTGAAAGTCGCGCAGCTTCTTCAACGTCAGGCTATGACCGAGATGCAGATCAGGCGCGGTCGGATCCATCCCGAGCTTGATCCTCAGCGGCCGGCCAAGCGCTAGCTTAGCCGCTAGCTCCGGCGGAGAAATGATTTCTGTGGCGCCGCGGGCTAGCGCCGCCGCCTCTTCATTCGCCTGATTTTCGTTCACGTTCCGCTTCGTCAAGTCCGTTCGCCCGAGAGCCATTGAGCAGTGGTTCTCAAGCGTACAGGAATCCTGGCGGCGCGGAATAGCCCGTTGGCGTTACTCGCGCACTCGGCTCCGGCGACTTATCCGCGTTCCGCGGCACGGTCGCCTTGCAGATGCGCGTGTTTGCCGACGGCGATCATTCCGCGCCGTACGCGCGCCGTCCTGACTTGGCGGCTCGGGATCATGCCGAGCTCGCGCAGGCCCCGCTTTACCACGCCGAGTGCGCGTTCGTGGATCATGCCAACCTCACGCAGGCGAAACTCGTGCTGCGGGAACTCCAGCCGGCCCGCCCTGCAGGTGTGCGCGAGGGTGCGCCGATGCACTCCGAAGCAGGTCGGTCCGTAAATTTCGCTGAGCAGCCACAGCGCGATCTCATCGAGACCTCGCATGCACCAACCGATGCATTGGTAGTCGTCGATGGCGTTGGCCGCCGTCGGGCATGCATCCGCGGGCAGTTCGTCCGCCATCAAGCGTCTCGTCCGCCCGCTGTGAAGCAGCTCGCGCAAGCGGAAGTAAAAGCGTAGAGCCTCTTCCGCTCTCCTGAAGCGAGTTTTATTTTCCTCACACATCGCAGTCCTTTCCCCCAGAGTAAAAAATTAAGAGACCGCACGAAGTGCCTCTCGCATCTGCACGAACAGCGCTGCCATTCGAGCGGGACGCGAAATTTCCCGCACTATCCGCGACGAAGGTTCCAATGTTTGGATGCTTACCGCGGCGCGCGTCGCAAAGTCAACAGAATGATTATAGATGAAGACAGTTTGTTACTATGCCAAGCGTTCAATGACATTTAGCCACGCTGGTTGTAACGGTTCATCGCCGCGGCGAGTCCATCCGCGGCGATCGCTTCCACTGCGCTCGCGGCGCGATCGAGGATCGGTGCGAGCGCTTGCCGTTCGTTGGCGGTCATCGGGCGCAGCAGGTAGTCCTTATTTTCTTCGGTCTTCGGTTGCCGGCCCGGCTCCATTTCGACAGTGAAGCCGGCTGGGCGACCGATTCCAATTCTGACGCGAATGAAGTCGGTTGTGTTGAGCGACTCGGCGATTGAACGCACGCCACGGTTGCCGGCGTCGCCACCGCCCTGCTTCATCCTGAGCCGCCCGGCTTCGAGGTCCAGCTCGTCGTGCACCACGATCAATTGCTGGGGAGCAATTTTGAAATATCCGAGCAGATCGGAAATGCATTCGCCGGTCAGGTTGTAGAAGGTCTGCGGCTTGACGAGAATCGCGGGCTTTTCGGCCAGCGTGATTTCAGCGGTTACGCCTTTGAACCTGCGCCGGTTCAGCTCGACACCCTTGGCCTTCGCGATTCGATCGATCGTCATGAAGCCCGCGTTGTGGCGCGAGCGCGAGTATTCTTCGCCGGGATTTCCCAGACCTGCGACCACCCATTGAATCGATGAACGCGATTCCGAGTCGGACTTCTTGCCGCGCGACGAGCGAAAATTACCGAACAGACGCTTGATTGCCGCCATCGAATTCAAACGCTCATGCGTGAGCGCCGCGTTTCGATTTCGATGAAGGGCGAACCAGCGGCGCGAGCGCCTTGAACAGCGCGTCCATCTCAGCCGGAGTGCCAATCGAGATGCGAAGCGCATCCTGAAGCAGCGGCGTCGCGAAATGCCGGACCAGGATTCCGGCGCGGCGCAACCCGCGCGTGACCGGCGCCATGTCGCGCCCCGGGATCCGCGCCAACACAAAATTCGCCTGCGAGGGCGGCACTTCGAAGCCGAGCTTGCGCAGCCGCGCCTCGGTCTGCGCGCGGGTCCGTATCACCTTGGCGACATTGCGGCGCATCCAGGCAGCGTCGCGCAGCGCTTCGGCTCCAGCAGCCAGCGCGACGCGGCTCAGGTTGTACGAATCCTTCACCTTCATCAGCGCGTCGATCACGGTCGGATGCGCAAAGCAGAGGCCGAGGCGCATCCCGGCCAGCGAGTAGGACTTCGACAGCGTGCGCAGAACCACTACGTTACGATGGCGCCGCACGAGGCCGAGCGCGTTCGCGTCGCCGAAATCCACGTAGGCCTCGTCGATCACGAGCAACCTGCCGTCGAGGCGTTTAGCGAGCGAGGCCAGGCTCCGGCTCGGAGTCAGGGTGCCCGACGGGGAATTCGGACTGCACACGATCGTGAGATTGGCGCGCGCATCCGCCAGCGCGTCGAGCGGCAGCGCGAAGTCGGGACCGAGCGGTATGTGAACGATGCGCGCCTCCTGCACGAGCGCCAAGGTGTCGTAGAGCGAATACGTCGGCACCGCGTACGCGACGGTGTCGCCTTCACCGAGCGTCGCACGAAACACCATCGCGAGCAGTTCGTCCGAGCCGTTGCCCGCGAGGATCATGTTTTGTGGAATCGAGTACATTTTCGCGGCGCTCGCCACGAACTCATCAGCGCGCGGGGCCGGATACAACCGCAGCGCCGACCCGGCCATCACTTTCGCAACTGCGCGACGGACTCGCGGCGACGGCGGATACGGGTTTTCGTTGGTGTTGAGCTTGATCAGCCGCTGACCGGGACGCGGCTGCTCGCCGGGCCGATACGCCGCCATGTTTTTGATCGATTCGCGGAACATCAGTGAATTATGTATCGAGCGGCAGCTTGATTCGACTGCCAGACCGCGACGAACGGTAGCAGGCCTCGATCGCTTCGACTGCGCGCAACCCGTCATTGCCGTCGGGCGAAGGTTTCGCGCGGCCTTGAATCGCGGCGATAAAGTTTTCGGCGAGCGTCCGCGACGGAGCGAGCAGATCGCGCGGTTCGAATCGAGCCATCACTTCCTCGCGCGAAAATCCCGGGACCGGACTGCCGTCGGATTTCAGAATCGAGATGTCGTTGCGCGGATAGCCGGCCATCACTCTGCCCTCGGTGCCATAAATCTCGATCGCGGACAGCGGCGGCATGCTGCTCCAACTCGCCTCGACCACGCCGATCGCGCCGGACTTGAAATGGAGAATCATCGCCCCGGTGTCATCGACTTCGATCTGCTTGGCGAGGGTTCCGACCTGTCCGGAGACGGAGTCGATCTCGCCCATGAACCAGATCGCGAGGTCGGCGACGTGAACACCGAGATCGAGCATCGCGCCGCCGCCCGCTTCCGAAGCCGTCGTGAACCATTTCTGTCCGGGCGCCCACAATTGCGGTCCGCCGTGCGAAAGGCGCGCGCGAACGAAATGAGGTTTGCCGATTGCTCCGCTCGCGAGGGCATCCTTGATGGCGCGCTCGATTCCTCCGAATCGTCGTTGCATCGCGACCATCAGCACGCGATTGGCTTTCGCCGCCGCATCGACCATCTTGCGCGCCTCGGCGGCAGTCGGCGCCATCGGCTTTTCAACCAGCACGTGCGCGCCCGAGTTGAGCGCCTTGACCGTAAATTCGCAATGCAAATTGTTCGGCGTGAAAATTCCGACTGCGTCGGGACACTCGCGCGCCAGCATGTCGTCGAAGTCTGAGTAAACTTTCGGCCGGTTCCCGGCGTCGGACGATATCGATTGCGCGATGCGTTCGGCTTTGTCGGCGGTGCGGCTTTGTATCGCGACGATTCGCACGTCCGCGACGCTCGCAAGCGCAGGAACATGAGCGCGTTCGGTAATCGCGCCGGCGCCGGCAATTGCAATCCTGATCATCGCCGGTGGCCGCGGGGAGGACCGGTGGAGTCGAGCATCCACTGGATGTACGGCGGCGAGCCGCGATCCGCATTCAGTGCCAGGATCTCCGGAACTTCGTAGGTATGCATCTCGCGGACGCGCGTCTCGACCTTCATATAAAGCAGCGCGCGCGTCTTTATGATCAGGAGATACTCGCGATCGTCTTTGACCCCGTCGCGCCATCGATAGATCGAGCGCACTGGCCCGACGATATTGATGCACGCTGCGAGCCGTTCTGTGACGAGAGTGCGCGCGATCTGCACGGCCTGCTCTTCGCTTTCGGTGGTGACGAAAATCACGCGCATCTTGTGAGGGGTTCGTGCCGGCATCTCAGGTCTTAACCTCGCGCGCCAGGCGTTGGCGCAACTCCGCGGGAGTACATCGATACTTGAACGCCTTGCGATCGTTCACGAACAGAACCGGAACTTCGATTCCGAACCGCGCTTCGAGTTCAAGGTCTCCATCTATTTCGATGCGCTGGATGCGCGCGTCGAATTTCGGCAGTTCGGCCGCAATCACCGCTTCCATCTCGTGGCACAACTCGCAGTCGTTTCTGGTGTAAAGAATCAGGTCGATCACCGGGGTACTCTAGCGATCGTGGCGGAGGACTCCAAGCCGTACGAGGACAGATTCGGTTGCGGGACATGCGGACACGCTTGTGCGACGGCGCGTTCGCGCCAAGATTCGCAGGTGTGCGGCGAGCAGCAGCACGTCCGCCCATCGATCGACGTCGTACCAGGCCGGCCCCGACGCGTACGGAATGCCTGCGCGTTTGAGACGCTTGATGGTTGAATCGAACACGCTGCGCGTGCCCCATCGGATTGCAGTGAAAATCGGAGGCATCGGGCCGCGCACGCCGACGGCGTAGTAGCCGCCGTCGAGGCTCGGCGCGATCACGACGCGATACTGTCGAAGCGCTTCGAGACTGGATGCGAGCAGCTCAGTTGGAAGAGAAGGTGTGTCGGTACCGATTAGCAGCGCGCCGGTGGATGAAAAAGGTTCGAGTGCGCGCGCCATGCGCGTGCCAAGCGAGCCGCTTCCTTGATCGATCAGGTCCGCATCAAAGCGGCCTGCGAGGCGCTGAAAATATTTGCTGCGCGCGCCGTCGGGCGCGCTTGCCGCGATGACGATGCGCGACGGGCGGATCGAAACTGCCTTGGCGAGCGCGTCGCGAATGAATGCGTCGGACAAAGCTGCCGCTGCGGCGGGAGTGATTGCGCCGATTAGCCGGGTCTTGACCTGATGGGCGATGGGCTCGCGGCAAAACACAATCAGCGCCGGCCGCGATTTTATCTTGATCACGGACTCACTTGATCGTGTTGGGACGGATGATGTTGATCGGCATCCCGAGCGTTTTCTTGACGAAGTTCGCCACCGAAGTAATCGGCTTCGGCAGGATCGACGGGTCGCTCACCGGGCCTTTGACATGGAAATAGGCAGCGACCAATTTGCCGGTGCCCGAACCGAGGCGGTCGCCAATCAGCGGAATGTGGTTCAGCACCCAATCGACGGTGTCGAAGGGAAACATGCCGACCTCCATATCGAGAGTGCCCGCGCCGAACTGGACGCTGCCGCTCGCCGTGATATCCATCACCGGACCCTTGAGCGCGAAGTTGTCGGTGTAGAAGAGGCCGCCGCTGCCTTTGAAATCGGTGAAGATCGTTTTGAACGGGACGCCGGCAACGCGCGGGTCCGGGATCTGCGCGCTCAGCCAATTCTTGATGTCGATAAAACTTAGCAGTCGCGAGAGCAGCGTGAACTTGTTGAGGGTACCGTCTCTCACCGTGATCGTCATATCGCCGGCGAGGGTCTCGAAAAAGTTGGTGTCGGTGTTGGCCCACAAATCAGTCGCGAGAAAGAGATGGCCGAGCAACGGCGAATGCTTGTTCTTGCCGCTCAGCATAAAGAGCGGCGCGGGATCCATGTCGGTGGAGCTGCCCATGATGTGGATCCAGTTGTCGGGCGCGCGGCCGACGAGCTCGAGCTTCATCTGCCCGCGATAAGCGGTCGCGCTCATGTTGTAAATGCGCCAATCGCCTTGCGGGCTGCGGGTGAAATCGGTCTTGACGTCAGTCATCTGAAAACTGGCAAGGTTTGCGGCGTGCGATTCGATGTGGCCGAAGCATGGAACTGGAAAATTAATCGGCGTCGTCGCCGGCGACCACGGCATCCGCACAAACTTCATCACCTCGAGATCGAGTTTCTGCACGGTGGCGTCGATCCGAATCGAGGGATGAGTGTAATCGGCAACGGAGACGCGAAAATTGATCGCCTGGTTCTCGAGCTTCGAGCCGGGCATCGCGAAGACGATCTGCTTGCGATGCATCGTGAGCGTCGCACCTTGAACGATGATCGGCGAGCGCAGGAAGTTGAATTGCACGTTTCCATTGGCGAGCGTCAGTTTGCCTTCGGGCGTCAAGCCGCCGGGCGTGCTGGGATTGCCATTGACGACAACCTTGCCGCCAATCGGCCCGGTGGCGCTGAAGTCGCTGGGATCGACCAGCAGCGTCAACCACAACTGCGACGGGAAGTCGTGAAGGCCTAGCGTCAGATCGCGTACATTCACGCCTTGCTTCTCGAAATTCACGACGCCGTCCAGCGTCGCATTGCCGCCGGTCGCGGCCAGCATCACGTTGTCGAACTTGATCGAGGCCGGGTCGATCGTGACAGTGCCGCGCGACACCTTGAGCGGGCCGGGAGAACCTTTGATGGTGAGCACGGCGCCGAGGGCGTCGGCGCGAACCTGGTAATCTTTGGGCGGAACCAGCGTCGTCACGCTCAACTTTCCAGATGCGTTGGCGACCATTTCGACGCGGCCGCTCAGGTGCTCGAGGCGATCGCGTTCGCGCAATTGATAGATGTCGAGAAACCGGGCGATGGCCGGGTAAAGCTCGTCGAGGTCGGCGCTGATGTTGACGCTGGTCTTGTAGCCCGCGCCCTCGATGCCGTTGTCAATGTTGGCGCTGGCGACCAGGTCCTGAACCGTCGAGTTCCCGAACTTCGCGGTGCCTTGCGTGATCGTGACCAGCCCCTTGGAGTAGCTGATCTGCGCGCTCAGATTTGTAATCGGCGGCAGTTTCGTATCCGGGGGAATTGTGAAGCCGAGATCCTGAACAGTGCCGCTCACCACGAGGTTTTTGCGAATCGTGTCGAGTGGCGCGGTCTTTATCTGCTCGAGCGCCGCGTTCAGGGTCGCGTCGCCAATGGTTACTTTGCCAGGTCCGAGCCGACGGAGCATGCCTGTGAAATCTGCGGGCAGACGGCGGACCGATAGCAGCTTTTGCTTGACGGCAGCCGCGTCGAGGTGAAAGCCGCCGAGGTGGATTCCCAGCAACGGATTGTCGCTATGCGGGGCGTCAAGCTCGGTTTCGCCGGAGAGCACGGTGGCGTTGACGCGGCGCAAAACGACTTGCGTTATCGCATATTTGCCGTCGGTTATTTCGAAACCGGCGTGCAGAGAATATTCGCTCAAATCTTCCGGCGCCGCGAGCCGCGTGCTCTTGAGTATCAGTTTCTCGGCCCTGACGACGGCATCGCCGCTCACAGAGCCATCGTCATGGATTAAAAACTTGACTGTATTGTCAACGGTTCCTACCAATGAGAAACCCTCGACTTCGAATCCTTGCAGTGGCACGTCCCAGGTCCAGATTTCGCCGTGACCAAATTCGCCGGGCTTGGAATTCCTGCCGATGCCGAGGCTGAATTTCCCGCTCACTCGCGCGCCGGGGACCGGAGTCTGGAGCAGCGCGCCGCTGAATCCGAGCAGCCAGCGGAAAGGATTGTGTCGGGTGTGGTACGCGACGATTCCAACATGATTGGCGACTTCGACGCCGTCGGCATAGCGCACCGTGGCTTCGGTCGTTTCGACGCGCCAGCAGATCCGCGACAACGCATGCAGCGCCTGCTGCAACGCGTCGATGGTGGGCGTGCCGGGGCGCGGAATCGGGACGGTCGCAGCATTGCCGGAATTTACCGGAAGCGTGATTTCAGGACTGATCGCAGTCAGCCGATAGAGCGGGAGGCCTGTGCCGGTGAAAAGAGAATGGTACGAGACGATCGCGCGCAGCGATTTCAGCTTGACGATTTCGTGTCCGTTGTCGATGACCTGCGGCTGGTCGAGGACGACGATCAGGTGAGTGCCAAGATGAACCGAGCTGGCGCGCGGGATGATATCGACGCCGGTGCGGTTGCGAACCGACGCCAGCACGTAAACGACGATGCGCGCCTGGTTGAATATGATCAGTGCCGCGGACCCGCCGACCAGCACTGCGAGGATCAGCAGGGAAATCCCGAAGATGCGGACCAGTCTCATGATTGTCGTGACGCGATCGCCACGTCCGACACTGCGCCGTCCGCCTGGCTCACGAAACGATCAGTTGCTCTCGGCCATCTCCGACGGCGGCGCGTCGATGTATCCCGCACGATGCTTGTTCCTGAGCCCGGTCTTGAGGACGCGGTTGCGCAGCCGCACTGACTTGGGCGTGACTTCGACCAGCTCTTCCTCGTCGATCCATTCCAGCGCCGCGTCGAGCGTCGGCACGCGCGCGGGTGAAAGTCGAATCGCTTCGTCGTGGCCCGAGGCGCGCATGTTGCTGAGCTTCTTTTCACGGCACACGTTGACCGGCAAGTTTATCTCGCGCGCATACTCGCCGACGATCATCCCCTCGTAAACCGGCTCGCCGGGTCCGACGAAGAATATACCGCGCTCCTGCAAATGGAAGATCGCATACGGCGTGCTGACGCCCTCGCGATCGGAAATCATCGCCCCGTTGGCGCGCGAGCGGATCGTCCCCGACCACGGCGCGTAGCCGTTGAACAGCGTATTCATCAGGCCGTTGCCGCGGGTGCTTTCGAGAAAGCGTCCGCGAAAACCGATCAGGCCGCGCGCGGGAATGTCGTACTCGAGCCGCACGCGATTGCTCGCATGCGTGACCATCGTGCGCATCTTGGCCTTGCGCGTCGAGAGCATCTGCGTGACCGTGCCGATGTACTCGGACGGGATGTCGATGACCAGCATTTCCATCGGCTCGAGCACCTGGCCGTCGGCCTGCTTGGTGATGACGGTGGGCTTCGAAACCTGCATCTCGTAGCCTTCGCGGCGCATCGTTTCGATAATCACCGCGAGCTGCAATTCGCCGCGGCCCATCACGCGCCACGATTCCGGTGATATTTGCTCGACGCGAGTGCTCACGTTGCGGCGCGCCTCGAATTCGATTCGCTCACCGAGCTTCCGCGACGTCACGAACTCTCCTTCGCGGCCCGCCCACGGCGCATTGTTTACCGAGAAAGTCATCGCCACGGTCGGTTCGTCGATCCGAATCGGGGGCAGCGGACGCGGATTTTCGAGGTCGGCGATCGTTTCGCCGATCGCAATGTCCTCGACGCCCGCGACGATCACTATCTCACCCGCGCTGGCGGTATTGCGCTCGACCCGCGTCAGCCCTTGCCATCCGTAAATGTGAGCGACTTTGCAGACGACCGTCTTGCCGTCCCGCCGGCATAGCGAATAGTTCTGCGACGCCGTCATCGAGCCCGCGATAATCCTGCCGACTGCGAGCCGGCCGACGTAATCGTCGTAGTCGATGTTATTAACCTGGAATTGCAGCGTTGCGTCGGGATCGACTTCCGGTCCTGGCAGGTGCGCGACGATCGAGTCGAACAGCGGCACCAGGTTTTCGCTCGGGACGTCGAGCTTCAGCGACGCGGTGCCGGCGCGCGCCTGCGTGTAGAGCACCGGGAAGTCGAGCTGGCTTTCATTGGCGCCGAGGTCGATGAACAGATCGTAAACCTCGTCGAGCACTTCGGGCGCGCGTGCATCAGCGCGATCGATCTTGTTGATGCAAAGAATCGCGGGCAGGTTCGATTCGAGCGCCTTCTTGAGCACGAATCGCGTCTGCGGCAGCGGCCCCTCGCACGCATCGACCAGCAGCAGGACGCCATCGACCATCGAGAGCGTGCGCTCGACTTCGCCGCCGAAATCAGAGTGGCCGGGAGTATCGACGATGTTGATGCGCGTCTCACCCCACAGGATCGAAGTGTTCTTGGCCATGATCGTGATGCCGCGCTCGCGCTCGAGCGCGTTGGAATCCATCACGCGATCGATGACCTGCTCGTTGGCGCGGAACACGCCCGACTGGCGCAGCATCGCATCGACCAAAGTGGTTTTGCCGTGATCGACGTGGGCGACGATCGCTAAATTTCTTATGTCTGGGCGTCTCATTTTGTCCTGAATACTAAAACGCGGCCGAGCCTCCTAAGGTTCGCCCGCGCGGAATCCTATTGTAGCTGTCGCCGAACGCAGAGTAAACGCAGGGGCGCGAACAGTCGGCGAAACACTGCCGTAACGCAGCTAGGGCGTACCCATCGGCTGGTTGTGCTGGAGTTTTTGGAGCAGTTGCTCGATGTCTTCGATCTCGGTGACGCGCCAATAGCCATCGCCGCCGCGCGCCAGGTGTATTCGCCAGCGCTGGCCCTTGTTGTCGGTGAAGTCGGTGGCCGCAGTGTCGCCGTTTCGATGCAACAGTACAAGCGAGCCCGCGACCGCAACGCCGGGCATCTGCACCTCGCGCGCGCCGTCATCGACTTTCTGGATGGCCGCCGATTTTGCGACCTGGGCCATCGGCTTGGTGAGTAGATCAATCGCGGCGTTGCCGAGCATCGAGCTCAACGGATCGGTACCACCCTGCTTCTGCACCATCTCGCGGCCCGCATTCCTCACCACGCTTTCGAAATCGACATACTTGGCGGCCTCGTCGCCGTCGCGCGCGTCGATTGCTTGCTTCATTCGGAGCACGGCCCATGTCGGAGTATAGGGCAAATAAAAAATCGCCCAGCCAGCGAGCGCGGCAAGAATGAGAATCGCGGTGAAGTGGCGCAGTACGAATCGCATCGAGTCTATTTTGCCCGATCAGCGCGGCGAAAGCAGACTGGCGGCGGCCTTGTCGAGCAGCCAGATCACCTCGCCGCTTTGAGGCGTGACGATCTGCGCGGGAAACTTGTCTGGATCGCGCGGCCCTTCGAGCACGTCCTTCACCGCCGCGGCCTTGCCCTGCCCCGCCACCAGGAACATCACGCGCAGCGCGTTATTGATCACGGGCGGCGTGATCGACAGACGCTTGCGCGGCTCTGCGTCCACTTCGACCGCAACCACCGTGCGCTGCGTCTCATGAATCGCAGGATCGCCGGGGAACAGCGACGCCGTATGACGATTGTCGCCGAGGCCCAACATGATCAGATCGAAACGTGGAGATTCACCGGCGCCAAGGCCGAACTGTTTGCGCAGTTCATCTTCGTAAGCAGCCGCGGCCTTCGCGGGCGGGTCCTCGCCGCGCATCCGATGCACCTGGTCGGGCCGAAGCGCGAGCTTGCTCAGCATCGTGCGATTCGCCATCGCGTAATTGCTCTCGGCGTGATCGGGCGGGACGCATCGCTCGTCGCCCCAATAAAATTGCACTTCCTTCCAATCGACGCTCAGGTGAAATCGCGTCGCCAGCAAGTCGTAAGTGGCGGCGGGCGTCGAGCCGCCCGAGAGGCAGAACGTGAACTCGCCGTGAGTGCAGATCGATTCGCCGGCGATGTGCGCGGTTTCTTCGGCCGCGCGCACGTAGAGTTCCTGCGCGTCATTCAGAACGATCAGTTTCGGTTCAGACATAGGTTACCTGGCAATCGCGGCGACAATCTCCTGGCGGAGCGCTTCGATCGCGTCGATCGGATCGTGACCCGCCAGATGGACGCGAATCACGCGCCGTCCATGCGCCTCGAGCGACTGAAAATCTCCAAGATATTGCGCCTGGTTGAGTTGGGCGAAATCGTACGAAGCACCTGGGATAGCGACCGGCTCGCGATGCTCCTGCGTGATTTGCAGGAACAAGCCGGTGTTCGGACCGCCCTTGTGCAACTGGCCGGTCGAATGAAGGCAGCGCGGGCCGTAGCCGAAAGTCGTCGCGACGCCGTAGCGCTCGATGACCGCTTTGCGAATCGCCGCGATTTCCTTGTCCACGGTCGGATTGGGCGACACGTACGCCATCGTCGCGAAATAGTCGCCGGGCTTCGCAAGATTCATGAACGCACCGAGCATCGCACGAAGATCTCCGGCGCCTTTAAGTGCATCCTGAGCAGCCTTTCCTGAAAACAGCGCGAGCTTGCCCTTTTCAGCAATCGGCGCTTGCTTGGGAAAAGTTTTGCTGCGTGCGAACTCGGCGAGGATGCCGCTAGTGTTGTCTTTGCTCTCTTGAACTCCGGGCTGCGTGAATGGATCGACGCCGATAACCGCAGCGGCAGTCGCAGAGGCAATTTCCCAGCGCATGAATTCTTCGCCGAGATCGATTTTGTCCGACAACGTGATCTGAACAGTTGGGATGCCGGCTTTCTTGATAGCCGCGAACTCCGCATCCTGCGCCGCATCGGCGCCGTTGCTCAGCTTGAGGTAAACGAACACGCGGTCCTTGCCGTAGGACTTCGCGTCCACCGCAGGCTCGTCGCAAACCGGCACGATCGCGATGCCGTCCTTGCCGGTACTTTCAGCGACTAACTGCTCGACCCAGAGTCCAAAAGCACCGATCGCCGGCGAAATTATAAACGTCAGCTTGTCGCAACCGGCTTTCTTGAGCGCTCCCAGAGCCGCGCCCAGGCTCACGCCGAGATTTTCCTCGACCCGCACGCATCCGGCCGAGCTGTGCGTCATCCGAATCGCGCGGTCAACCAATGTGGCCACGTCCATCCCAATCAGCGCAGCAGGCACCAGCCCGAAATACGACAGGACCGCGTAGCAGCCGACGATATCGGGAGGATTCAGGAACACGCGGCGGAATTTATTTTCTTTCGCGATCGCGGCGAGCCTTGTGCCCGGGTCTGTGATCGCAACGAAATGCGATCCCGCCGGATTCGATGACTTCGACTTCACGCGATCGAAGAAGGCGCTGAAGTGAGAGAGCGTTTCGACAGTCTCACCGGTTTTGCTCGCGACTACGAACAGCGTCTTCGTGATGTCGATGTTGCGATCGAGCGACCGGATCGTCTCGGGGACGGTGGTATCGAGCGTGTGAAGTTTCGGATAACCCGGTGCGGTCGAAAAAGTCGTAGCGAACAGCTCCGCACTCTGCGACGAACCGCCCATCCCGAGCAATACGATGTCGCGGAAGCCGGCATTGCGAACTTCATCGGCAAACGACGCGAGCTCTTTGACGCGCTCGGCCATCGTCTCGGGAACATTCAGAAAGCCAAGGCCGTTCTTGATCGCCTGCTGAACGGCGGGTTCCTTCGACCAGAGCGTGGCGTCCTTCTTCCACAGGCGCGCGGGAAAATCGTTCTTGTCGAGATCCTTGTACGCCGCGCTCACTTGCGATTCGTAACCAGTCGCCGCGATTGTTTGCTTGTCGTGCGCGCCGTCAACAATTGCTGCGCGCCGGCCCTTGATGACAGCGCTCAAGTCCTCGAACGACTGCGCGAACGACTCGACGCCCTCTTTTTGCAACTCCTCGCCGACCTCGATCAGATCGATCCCGGCCGCCGCCAGCCGCTTGACGATCTCGCGCGCTTCCGCAACGCCTTCCTCGAGCGACGCGCGCGGCTTGCCGTGGTCGCGGAACGCATCCATCGTCGCCGGTGGCATCGTGTTGACGGTGTCGGGCCCTACAAGTTCCTCGACGTACTTGACGTCGCTGTACGCGTGATTCTTGGTGCCGGTGCTCGCCCACAGCGGCCATTGCGGACGCCCGCCTTTAGCGCGCACGTCCTTGAAGCGAGCGCCCGCGAAAATTTCCTTGTAGCGCTGATAGATAAGCCGCGAGTTCGCGACCGCCGATTTGCCCATCAGCGCCGCGACCGCCTCGTTCGGCGACAATTTCAATTTGTCCTCGAGCTTGCGATCGACCAGAGTCTCGACCCGGCTGACGAACACGCTCGCGACTGACCAGACCTTGTCGATCGACTTGTTCGCCTTCAGCCGCGCTTCGAGACCACGGATAAACGCCTCGGCCACGCTGTCGTAATGCTTCATCGAGAACATCAGCGTCACGTTGACGTTGATGCCCTCGGAAATAAGCTGCTCGATCGCCGGCAGACCCGCGGGCGTCGAAGGAACCTTGATCAACACGTTGGGCTTTGCGAGCGCGGCCCAGTACCGGCGCGCTGCCGCGATGGTGCCGTCGGTGTCGTTGGCGAGCGTCGGCGAAACTTCGTAGCTGATGTAGCCGTGGATGCCGCCGCTCTTGTCGTAGAGCGGGCGGAACGCGTCGGCCGCCATCTTTATATCCTGCATCGACAGCGCGTCGTAAATTTCGTCGATGCTTTTTTTCGTCGGCGCGAGTTCCTTGAGCTGATCGTCGTAGTCGGTGGAACCGGCGATCGCTTTTTCGAAGATCGTCGGATTCGAAGTCATGCCCTTGAGGCCGTCCTCGTCGAGCATGCGGCGGAATTCGGCGGACGTGAGCAGATGACGGCGTATGTAGTCGAGCCATACGGCCTGTCCAAAGCGCTCCAACTGCCTGAGAGGATTTTCGGCGCTGGCCATTGTTCGCTCGCTCCAGTTAAAAATTGAAAATTCGATCGGCGACAATCAGGTCGAGCGCCCTAGCGCGCGAGCAACTTCAGTGCGCGATCGACCACCTTGTCCACGGTGAAACCGAAATGCTTCATCACCTCTTCGCCCTTGCCCGACGCGCCGTAGGTCGTCATCCCGATAATGTCGCCGTCGAGCCCGACCCATCGGTACCACGACATCGTCGCGCCCGCTTCCACCGCCAGCCGGCGGCGAATGCTCGGCGGCAGGACCGAGTCGCGATAAGCCTGATCCTGCTTTTCGAAAATATTTTCGCTCGGCATGCTCACGACCCGGACCGACTTGCCCTTTTCTTCGAGCTTTGGTTTCGCATCGACGACCAGCTGCAGTTCAGATCCACAGCCGATCAAAATAATGTCCGCAGGCTTTCCCGCAGTCTCGGCAATCACATAGCCGCCGCGTCTTGCTCCACTGGCGGGCGCGAGCTTGGTGCGATCGAGCGTCGGCACTTTTTGCCGCGACAGCGCGAGCAACACAGGACCCTGCGTATGCGTCATGGTGGTGCGCCACGCCTCGACCGCCTCGTTCGCGTCGCCGGGGCGAATCACGGTGAGATGCGGAATCGCGCGCAGCGACGACAGATGCTCGATCGGCTGATGCGTCGGCCCATCCTCGCCGAGGCCGATCGAATCATGGGTGAAGACGAACACCACCTGGATTTCCATCAGCGCCGCCAGCCGGATCGACGGCCGTGCATAATCCGTAAAGCACAGGAAGCTCGAACCGTACGGAATGAACCCGCCGTGCAGCGCGATGCCGTTGAGGATTGAGCACATGCCGTGCTCGCGGATCCCGAAATGCGGATTGCGGCCGTCATGGTGCCCGCGCTCGAAATCCCCGCCGTCCTTGAAGTCGGTGAAGGTGGACTCGTTCAGGTCGGCAGAGCCGCCGAACAGGTTCCAGACTTTTTTCCCGATCGCGGCCTCGGCCTGCGAGGCTGACACGCGCGTCGCGAGGCTGTCCTTGGGCGTGAACACCGGCAGCTCAGCGTCCCATCCGGCAGGCAGCTCCTTCGCGAGCATCGACTGGAACTCGCCGGCCTGCGCGGAATTTTTCTTCGCGTAAGTCTCGAACTTTGCGCTCCAATCGCGCTCTTGTTCCTCGCCTCGCTCGACGCATTCGCGAAAGTGCGCGAGCGCGTCGTCAGGAACAAAAAACGGCGGCTCGGTCGGGTATTTGTAAAATTCCTTGGTCAGCTTGACCTCTTCGACCCCGAGCGGATTGCTGTGCGCGGCCGAGGTGCCCTGCTTATGCGGACTGCCGTAGCCGATGATTGAATGCACCCGAATCAGCGACGGCCGGCTGGTCTCCGCGATTCCATTTTCGATCGCCCTCGACAGCGCGTCGAGATCGTTCGCATCCGCAACGTCCTGCGTATGCCACTTGTACGCGTCGAAGCGCCCAACCACGTCCTCGTCGAAGCTGAGCTCGGTGTGCCCATCGATCGTCACGTGATTGTCGTCATAAAGAAAGACGATGTTACCGAGTCCGAGATGGCCCGCGATCGACGCCGCCTCGCTCGCGACACCTTCCATCAAGTCGCCGTCGCTGCAGATGCAGAAGATGCGATGGTCGAACAGCCCCGACTTGTCGCGATCGAAGTGCGCCTCGAGATGCTTCGCCGCCATCGCCATGCCGACGCCGTTGCCAAAGCCCTGGCCGAGCGGACCGGTGGTAGTCTCGACGCCAGGGACGCACCAATACTCGGGATGCCCGGGCGTTCTGCTGCCGAGCTGGCGAAACTGCTTGATGTCGTCGAGCGTGATCTCGTAGCCGGTGAGATAGAGGGTGCTGTAGAGCAGCATCGAGCCGTGGCCGGCCGAGAGCACGAAACGATCGCGCCCGAACCATTTCGGATTTTTCGGATTGTGCCGCATGAAGCGCGTGTAGAGCAGGTAGGCGGCGGGCGCCATCCCCATCGGCAATCCGCAATGGCCGCTGTTGGCCTTCTGGACCGCGTC
>PMOH01000240.1 GCA_003161515.1 Deltaproteobacteria bacterium | reverse complement strand
GCCGCGTCGTCGGGCACGCTGCGCGCAAACTCGCGAAAATAATCAAGATTGCTTTGCGACGCGCGGATCGAATCGTCATTAAACGCAATCTCGGAGCGGTACTTCGCGCCATAACAGAAAATCCGAAACGCGAGCGGATCGATTCCCGCCGCTGCAAGATCGCTCAGCAACGGAAACTTGCCCGCACTTTTGCTGATCTTGGCTCCCGTTTTGCCGACCAGGAACGCATTGTGGACGAAATATCGCGCGAACGGTTTATGCGTCGCGCTTTCCGATTGCGCGATTTCGTTCTCATGATGCACCGGAATGTGATCGATGCCGCCGGTGTGAATGTCGATCGTCTCGCCGAGATATTTCATCGCCATCGCCGAGCACTCGATATGCCATCCCGGATAGCCGCGTCCCCACGGACTGTCCCATTGCATCAGATGGCCCGGCTGACCGAGCACCCACAGCGTGAAATCGTGCGGGCTATGCTTGTCCGCAGAATGCTCGAGGCGCTGCGCGGCGTTCTGCTCGTCGAGACTCTGGCGCGAGAGCCGGCCGAGACGATTCTCGCCGCGATATTTCTCGACGTCAAAATACACGCCGCTCTTGGTGACGTAAGCAACCCCGGCGTCGATGATTCTCCTCGTGAGCGCGATCATGTCGCCGATATGATCGGTCGCCCGCGACCATATGTGCGGCGGCTCGAGACCGAGCGTCGCGCAATCGCGCTTAAACTGCTCGAGATAGTAGTTCGCGACTTCGAGTGGCGATTTGCCCTGCGCGCGAGCGGTTTTCTCGATCTTGTCCTCGCCCGCGTCCTCGTCGCTCGTCATGTGCCCGACGTCCGTCACGTTCATCACGTGCCGCACTTGGTAGCCGTTGAACTCAAGCACGCGCCGCAGACTATCGACGAAAACATACGCGCGCAGATTCCCAAGATGCTGCGGCAGATAGACCGTCGGTCCGCATGAATACAGCGTGACCTCGGGCGGATTGAGCGGCTGGAATTCCTCGACCGCGCGGCTCAACGAATTGAAAATGTAAAATGGTTTCACGAGTGCAAACGTCAAGTTTAGCGTGCGCTCGGCGAAGGGTAAATCACTTTATCAAATGTGAAACCCTTCGCGGGTTTCACACTTCCGCGGCAGGGGTGACCCCTGCACCCAGTGAAAAGTACTAATCGCAAAATGGCGCAGACGCCCTTTTGCTCTCAGGTTCTGTTTCTCCTTGTCAGTCGGAGTTTTTTTGTGTCATTCCGGTTTTTTGTGTCATCCCGAGCGAAGCCGAGGGACCCCGGATCTTTCTCGACGCCAGCCGACGCACCCCCAACCACGGATCAACCGCGCTGTGCGACGCTCGAGCTCCATTCCGCTCTTTGTGTCATTCAGAGCGAAGCGAAGAATCCCGGCTCTTCTCTGGATCCTCTAATTTTCCTGGAGGGGTTGGCTTTTCACGCGGCCTTGAGCGTCGCGCTCGTATCGCGACGCCGCGATCCGCTTGTACTGGCGGTCCGCGAGCCACGCGTATCCCGGTATATACCACAGGTACGCGAGATAGCCCTTGAGTCCGCGCTGCCGCCGCAGAATCTCGTTGATCGCGCGCGCGCCACGATACACGCGACCGTTCTCGTCCACCGCGTGCAATTCCTCGAGCAGATTCTCCATCTTCAATTCGGGAAACTTCGCGCGCACGTCTTCGTCATGAAGATCGAGTGGCTCCATTTTTCCCGAATTGTCGAATTGCCGGATTCCGTCGAGGCTCGCCCGGCACATCTCGCACGAACCGTCGTACAGGATCGCCAGCTTGCCCGGCGACGCCTTGCCGACGCTCTCCGCATGCTCACTAGCCATCGTGGTTAGCGCTTCGACCACCTTGGATTCGCGTTGATCCGCCGCAGCCGCGCGTTCTCCTGGATGATCCGCCACTCGTAGCCGTCGAGCAGCGACACCCATGCCGATTCGATCGTGTTCGACGACTTGGCCAGCGTGGTCCAGACCAGGTCGCCGTCGGCAAATTTCTTCACCGACACGACGTCCGCCTCAGTCGAAGCGCCGGTCGCATGCTGGTAGGTCTCGATGACTTTCACCGGCTCGAGGTACGGAAAATATTTCAGCAACGCCTTGCGCAGCGCCGTATCGAGCGCATGCAGCACGCCGACGCCCGACGCCGCCTCGGTCTCCTCGACGTCGCCGATTCGAATGATCAGCGTCGCGTCAACGATCATCTTGCCGTCGTACACGTCGTCGATCACGCGGCGCCGCACGATCTCGAACGGCGCCAGGTAATCGCTCGACGCGCGCAGCTTCGCCAGTTCGCGCGACGCCTGGGGCGGTTCCGCTTCGTAAAAATCTGCCTGACGTTCAGTGCTCATCGGGCTTACCCGCAATTTCCGGTGATTCTTCTAATTCGATTATCGTAACCCGCGCCACCGCTTTCAAGGACAAGCAGAGTTGCCATAATAGTTGACTCGTGACATCGGTGCGTGCGCAATCGAGTCGCCTGCGTGACCAAAAACATAAATTGATGAATATCCTCGAACGATCAGGCCGCTATCCGCGATTGTTCCCTTTCCCTCGAGGGCCCGAAAAAAGGGGGCTAGGGATTAGGTTGTGGATAATCGTCACTACGATCGCAGTGATCGCGCTTTCTGCTCCCGCTCGGGCTTCGCAGGTTCGCATTCCGCTGACCATCGACTACATCACGTTGCGCGAGGCGCTCAAACGCCAACTCTACACCGCGCCCGGCGGACGCGCTGAGCTGTGGAACGGTGTCAACGATTGCCAGTTCCTCTACGCGGAAAATCCCGAGTTCGCGCATGCGACCGGAGGCACTGCCGCGACCGTGCAACTGGAAACCGCGAACAGCCTCGGGCTCGGCCTCGCGATGGGATCGCAATGCCTCAACGCGGTGCAATGGAGCGGTATCGTCCAGGCGCTCGGCGTCCCGTACATCGCGCCCGGCCTGCAGCTCAAATTTCATTTCACTGATTTGAATGTCTTCGACTCAGCGCATCAGAAGGCGGAGGTCGTCAGCCAGGGCTTCGACCTGATCAAGGGCTACCTGATTCCGCAGCTCAACGATTTCTCTTACGACCTCAATCCCTCGGTCAAACAACTGGCGGCGATGATCACCGACTCGATTCCCGCCGACGCCGCCGACCGCGTGCGCACCGCGATCGCAAGTCTGACCGCCGAGCCGAATATCGTCGCGCTCGACGACGGGCTGCGCGTCACGCTCGTGATGACGGTTCCTGACGTGCCGGGTTCTCCAGTGAATCCTGGCGCCGCGGCGTCGCCCACGCCGGCCGAGCTCAAAGCGTTTCAGGACTCGCTGGATAAATGGGACGCGTTCCTGGTTTTTTCGATCAAGCAACTGGGAGACGCGGTTGGCGACCAGCAATTCCGCGAGCAGTTACTGCAAATCCTGCTCGACAGCCGCTACCGGCTGGTGAATGCGCTGAACAATCCGCCGGCCGGCGGCGGTCCTGATCCAGTGCGCCTGTTGTTTCTCGACGAATGGCGCCAGTTGCATGACGCGGTGCGCGCCGCCGCGCGGCGCGGGATGCTCGGGGCGCATGCGCTCGAATTCATGTCGTTCATTTCGGCCGGCGACGCGCTGTTCGCACTCGATCAGGCTGCGCCTGCGCTCGGGATGCGCATTTCGGCCGCCGACCTTCGCCGCCTCGCGCACATCATGGCGCCGGGCGTGAGCGGCGACCCGCTTAAATTCGACTACCGCGAAGATCCCGACATGAAGAAACTTTTTTCCGTGCCAGAGCCGCCGCGCAGCCGCCATCCAATCGAAGAAGAAGATATCCTACCCTCCGCCCCCGCCGCGGCTCCGGTGCCAAGTCCCAGCGCGCGATTGTTCCGAAATTACCTCGCCCGTTATTTTACGGGAGAGGCGGCCTCGCGTAGCGAGGCAGGTGAGGGTTCTGCTGTCTCAGGGTTAGGGGTTAGGTTCCTAAACTTCATATCACCGCGCGAAGCCGACGCTGCCGAAGACGCCGGACACCTGCAGATAAACCGGCTACAGGACGTTGCCGATCGCCTCTACCGCCTCGTCATCAACGAGGGAAACGCCGACGCCTATCGCCATGACATTGCGCTGCTGCTCAATCTCAGCGCGGCCTATCGACTCAGCCAGGTCGCTTCTGGCATGGACGCGCTCGACACGGACAACGGCCGCGTTTACGTCACGCTGGTGCTGAGCACTGCGTGGCAGGAAAGCTGCTGGCGGCAATTCGTGATGGTCGGGGACCGCGTCCGATGGCTCGAATCCGACACCGGCGATATCGGCGTGATGCAGGTGAACAAGCACGTCTGGCGCGGATTTTACGATCTCGACCGTCTCAAGTGGGACGTGCTCTATAATGTTGGCGCGGGCTGCGAGATTCTCGCACAGATGATGCAGTTCGCGTCGATGTCGCAGGCGAAGTTCGACCCGGTGCTGATTTCGAGCCATCTGGCGCGATCGACTTATGCCGGCTACAACGGCGGCCCGGGCGCGTGCAATCGATGGCGTCGGCGCGAGCCGCCAGCGCTCAAGCAAATCGATGAAGGCTTCCTGCAAAAATACCACGCGGTCGAAGACGGAACGCAAATCGACATCCTGAACTGCGCCCGCGCCTGGCGCCACTGACGCGCGCTTCGCGGGAGATCCTCCGTGCAGCCTCGCGTAACCTTTCATGCGCGCGACGGTTTATATTTTGTAAACGCATCGAGAGGAGGTTTCTGATGGCTGCGAAACTTTGGGCTTCACCTACCGTTGTTCCTACGCTTTCTTACGAGGACGTTCCGGCGGCGGTCGAATTTCTTACTCGGGCGTTTGGATTTCGCGAGCGGGCGAATGCTCGGCTGACTGGGCATGGCTCCGTGCTGGCGTGGATGGAGGTGGGCGACGCGCTCATCACGCTCAGCACGTCGGGCGGACACGACCGCACCAGCCCGCGAATCGCCGGCGCGATCACTCAGTCGCTGAAGGTGTACGTTGACGGAATCGATCAGCATTTCGCCCGCGCCAAGGCGGCCGGCGCAACTATCATCTCGGAGCCCTCCGACAAATTCTGGGGCGGGCGCACTTACGAGGCCAAAGACCTCGAGGGTCACTACTGGGAATTTTCCGAGCGCGGTCGCGAGCTCGACTCCACCGAATGGAAGCTGCCGCCGGGGCTCAAGATGGGCGCCTGACGCGCCGCCGCTGCTACTCCGGACTTAGCAGGACGTTGCAGCTCGCCGACGCGCTGCCTCCGCCGGTTCCACTCGGTAGCGCGTCGGAATAAACCTCGACGTTCATGTCGTAGCATCCGGCCGACAACGGCAGGCTCATCGAGATTGGAACGTCCTCGCCGTTGGTGGCCTGCTCATTGACGATCAAGATTGGCATCGGAGCGATCGTTTCGATGCTTACAGCTCCCACGGCGGTGATGCTCCCGAGATCCTGATTGGCGCTCGCCTGCACCGTACCGGTCAGCGAATAGTTCGTGTTCGACGTAATGCAAAATTGTGCATCGAAATTGGTAATTCCCTGGTCCGACGCCATGCACAGAGGAGAAGGCCCGCACAACGAGAGATCCGCATCGGCGGCAGCTGACTCAATGGCTGAAATCGTCGAACCCTTGGCCGCCGAGGTCTGCGATGACGACGCCGATCCCGAGATATCGACGTTGGTGTCGCTCAGGCTGATGCTGTCGGAGAATGAAGGCGTCGAGACCGCGACGGCCTGCGTAGTCTCGACCGAATTGGGCGTGGCGTTCGGGTTGGTCAAAAAGACGGTGCCCGACACCGACTCAGAAATACTAATGAGGGTATAGGTCGCGGTTGAGGTACTGGTCGGGCTCGCAGTTGCGGTGGCGGTCGCAGTCGGGGTCATGCTGCCAGTCGAGGTGGCAGTGGGCGTCGCGGTCGCGGTGGCGCCAGTCGAGGTGTCGGTCGGCGTGGCAGTCGCGGTCAGGGTTGCGGTGGCGGTTATCGACGGCGTTGCGGTCGGGGTCGGAGTGACCGACAGCACGCCCTTGCCCTCGAGCTTTACCTTATGGCTGCTCGGCTTCGATTGATCCTTGAACGTCAGACTGCCGGCGAACTTCTTGCCCCTGGTTTGGGGAGCGAAGCTCACGCCGATCTCGCAGGTTCCGTCCGCCGGCACTCCAGCCGCGCAAGTGTTGCTCGCCACGCTGAAGTATCGCCCGCTGATCCGCAGGTTGCTCACGAGATCGTTGGTCCTGCTCTTGTTGTGCAACGTAACTGATTTGATCGGCGCGTTTCCGGTATCGACACTGCCGAAATTCAGCGATTTGGGCGAGATAGTAAGTTTGATCGGCGGCGGCTTGGGAGTTGCGGTCGCAGTCGGAGTCGCCGTACTGGTAGCAGTCGCGGTCGCGGTAATGGTCGGAGTTGCCGTGACCGTCGCAGTGGCAGTCGCAGTGTCGGTCGCGGTTGCCGTACTGGTAGGAGTCGCAGTTGCAGTATCGGTCGCTGTTGCGGTTGCAGTCGAGGTCGCAGTTGCAGTTGGAGTCGCGGTTGGCGTCGCAGTCACCGTATCGGTCGCAGTCGCGGTATCGGTCGCGGTTGCAGTGGGGCTGTTGGTGGGCGTCGATGTCGCCGTCGGAGTTGCGGTTGGCGTCGCAGTCGAAGTCGGGGTCGGCGACGCGAGCGCATCGATCGATTCGAACGCGCCGATATCGCATGCGCCACTGTTGTCGCCCGGGTCAGGGCGCGGATCGCCGCGCTGATCGGTCGGCAGGCAATTGGCGATTGGGACCGCGTTAACCGCCGGACTGTTTGCTTGCAACGCGATCGTGTCGGTCGGGCCGCCGTTGTTCTGCAGCCCGTTGGTATCCAGCAGCGGGTTGACGCTGTCGCCGATAGTATCGCCGTTGGCGCCGGTGCTGGTCCCAAGGCCGCACGAACTGTCATCGGAGATATCGTCGCCGCCGTTTGCGATGACGCCGGCATTCGACACGCCGCAGTTGGACCCGGTGCTACTCGCCATTATCGAATTCGTAACCGTGAGCGTCGTATTGTTGGCCAGGATATCCGCGCCGGCGCCCCCAACGCTGCCGGCACTGTTGTTCGAGAAAGTACTGCTCGTGACGGTGCCGCCGTGGCTGCTTTGGATCGCGCCGCCGGCGGGCGAGACGTTGCCTGAAAAGGTGCAGTTGGAAACAGTGAGCGTGCCGGAAAAGAAATTGAAAATGGCGCCGCCAACCGCAGCTTGATTCCCAAGAAACGTTGAGTTGGTGATCGCCAGTGTGCCGCTGTTCAAAATCCCGCCGCCGCCTCCGGTCGTATCGCCGTTGGAAATCGTCAGGTTGTTGATGGTGAGCGAGCCGGAGAAGTTCTGCATGACACCACTGGCGCCGCCACCGTCGATCACGATCGTCTGGCCGGTTCCATCGATTTCGACGGTGTTCTGAATCGAAGGGAGTCCGCTCGCGAGCGCGATAGTCCCGCTGACGCTGAATGCAATCGTGTCGTTGCCGGTGCCGGCGGCGCAATCGCCCCCCGAGGTATCGGCCTTCGCGTTGGCGTTGGCGATAGCCTCGCGCAGGCCGCA
>PMOH01000035.1 GCA_003161515.1 Deltaproteobacteria bacterium | reverse complement strand
AGGTAGCATGGCTCGATTCCGCCCCACGAGCCGTTGGCCTCCTGATGCTCGAGCAGCCACTCCTCGGTATGCCGCAGAGCGCGGGCGCGCAGCGACTTTATTTTATGCCGATCGTAAAGGCGCAACGCCTTGTCCGCAAAATTCAGCGCGTTGCGCAACGAAAATAATTTCTTTCCGCGCGGCTGCTTGAACTTCGTGAAATGCGGCGGCTCAATGTAGAGCTCGAGCACGCCGCGTTGGTAATCGATCTTTTTTTCGGGCCGCGCCGCCTGCAGCATCATCAATCCCATCAGCGTTCCGCGCGCCCATGAACCAAGCTCGTAGATGTTGAACGGGAACCAGTTCGGGAATAGCGATAGCTCGACCGGCAGCGCCGCCGTCGCGTCCCACGTGATCTGCCCCATCGACGCCAGGTAAAAGCGCGCGAGCGTCCCGCAGTTCACGATGCCGCCCTTCGACAGAATCCAGCGCCGCGCCGCCGCCATCGGCTCGTCGCCCGCGCGCATGCCGGTCAACTTCAGCGCAAAATAAGTTTCAATCGTCGTCGAGAGATATCCCTCGCCGCCCTGGTAGAGCGCCCAACTCCCGTCCGAACTCTGCGTGTCCAACAGATGCTTCTTCAGGCGCGCCTCGGTCTCGACGTCAACCGTGTCCATGAAATGGTTGAAGATGATGAACTCCGCGTTCATCTCTGCGTTCGCCTCGAGCGGCGCGTGCCAGTAGCCCTCGGGCTTCTGCAAATCGAGCAGCGCGCGCTGAGCGCGATCGACGGTGTAATCAATCTTCGCGACGAACTCGTCATGCGGCGACTCGTCAAGCGGCGACATCGCGATCGCCGTGTTTCCAATATCAATAGCCTGAGTCATATCTTCACCTTCATGGAATCACGGCGCACTTCAACACCACGCCGCGCTCCAGCATCTCGAACACTTCGGCCAAATCTGTAAGCCGCCTCCGCGCGTTGACGATCGCACCCGCATTCAACGCGCGCCCCGCCAGCAATTCGTAAGCACGCCGCACGTCGCGCGGACGATAATGAAACGGCGCCATCAACGTCAGATTGTCGTAATGCATCCGTCGCGTGTCGACGCTGAGCGCGGTGCCCACCGGACATCCGCCGAAAAAAACCACTCGCCCTCCGCGCCGCACCCGCGCCAACGCATCGTCCCAGCCCTCGACCTGGCCCGTGCACTCGATCACCAGGTCTGGACCGAAGCCACCGTTGAGCTGCGCGATTTCCGCGGCTGCGTCGGCGCTGCGCGCATCGATCACCCGGTCCGCGCCCAGCTCCCCGGCCCACTTCAGACGCTCCGCGCCGCGACCTACGACTACCACCTCGCGCACACCCGCGGCCTTCAGCACCAGCATGTGCAGCAACCCGAACGCGCCGCCGCCGATAATCACGACCGTCTCGTTTTTCTCCGGACGCGCCAGCTCTTGCGCGTACACGACGCACGAAAGCGGCTCCAGCAGTGCCGCTTCCTCGAACGGCAAGTCCGCTGGCTTGATAAAAGTGTTGCGCGCGACGACGTGCGCCGGCAGCACCAGCGTGTCCGCATACGCGCCGTGCACCATCCGCCCGACTGCATCGTCGCAAAGGTTTTCCTGCCCATGTTGGCAGTAGAAGCAAATCCCGCACGGCGCAGTCGGCGCCGCCATGATCGCGTCGCCGGCCTTGAACGCCGTCACGCCGTCGCCCGCTTCCATCACGACGCCCGAAAATTCATGGCCGAACGGCATCGGAAGCTGCCACATCGGATGCCCGCGGCGAAAAGTTTTCAGATCGGTGCCGCAACTCAGCGCGCATCGAATCTCAATCAGTAACTCGCCCGGCCCGGGACGCGGCGCAATGTAGTCGCGCAGTTCAATTCGCCCCGGCTCGACCAACACGGCTTGCTGCGAATGCGCCTGCGCAATTTTCGCCGACGCTTCGAGCGCGCTCACAGTTTGCGCTCCACGACGAACGTCGCGATCTGCCGCAGCGCGTCGGCGCGATCGCCGAATCCTTGCAGCGCGCGATGCGCCCGCGTTTCGAGCTCGCGCGCCAAATCCATCGAGCGTTCGACTCCCAGTATCGCCGGATAGGTCGCCTTGCCGCGCTCGAAATCCTTTTGCGTGCGCTTGCCCATCTGCTCGGGCGTGCCTTGAACGTCAAGCAGGTCATCGACCACCTGGAACGCGAGCCCGAGCGCGCGCGCGTATGCATCGAGCGACTCGATCTGCGACGCACTCGCGCCGCCGAGCCGCGCACCACCGCGCACCGACGCCAGGAACAGCGCGCCGGTCTTCTTGCCGTGCAGTTCCTCGAGCTCCTCAACCGTTTTCGACTTGCCCTCGCCGATCAAATCGATTACCTGCCCCGCAACCATCCCGCTGGCTCCTGCCGCGGTCGCGAGCTCCGCAACGGTCTCGAGCACAAGCGCCGGCGACGTGCTCCGATCCGCCGAAAGCGCGAGCACCTTGAACGCGTCGGTCAGTAGCGCGTCGCCCGCGAGCGTCGCGATCGCTTCGCCATAAACTTTGTGATTGGTCGGGCGTCCGCGGCGCATGTCATCGTCGTCCATGCACGGCAGGTCGTCGTGAATCAGCGAGTAGGTGTGAATCATCTCGACCGCGCACGCGAGACCCATCGCCGCCTCGACTTTGCCGCCCACCGCCTCGCACGACGCGAGCGCAAGCACCGGCCGCAAGCGTTTGCCGCCCGCGAGCAGCGAATAGCGCATCGCCTCGTGCAATCGCGCCGCCGCGCCAGTCGGCTCCTCGACGCTGCGCTTGAGCGCACGCTCGATAAGTTGCGCGCGCTCTTTCAAATAGCTCTGCAAGTCGAACACGTTTCGTCTCTTAATTCAGATGCCGGCGGCGAGTGACCGGGATTTTTTCGCGCGCGAAGATGTTCTCGCAGCGCGAGGGTTCACGAGTCAGCTGCCCAATTCACCTACGCCACGTAATGCCGCACCATGCGCCACGAGTCCTTCAAGTTCTTCCCGAACTCGAGCGCCACCGTCCCCTCAAATCCCGAATGCAGCTTGCAGTCGCGGCAGCGGAAATCCTGCTTGGTCCGATAGTATTCCCAATCAGTCGCCGCGTGCATCTCGTCGAGCGTCTTGTAATGCCCGTTCGTGATCAGGTAGCAGGGCCCCTTCCATCCCTGCGGATTGCGCGTGACCGTCGTCCACGG